>JBEBHM010000614.1:0-5345 GCA_040080875.1 Pirellula sp. | reverse complement strand
ACTCCTGGTTGGAGGCCACATCCAGCCATCGCCATACTCCATGCTTTGGGGTAGTGGTCGCGTCCACGCTGTTCGTTCAACCAAGGAGTTCGGCCAAACTCACCCATGATGAGCACAAGCGTATCATCCAACATGCCACGCACGGCCAAGTCATTGATCAAATGAAACGCGATGCGATCCAACTCGGGAACAAGCATTTGGTGCGTTTCGTGATTGAGGGTATGGCAATCCCATGGCATCCCATTGGCGACCATCACGAAGGTCGATCCATTTTCGACTAAATGCCGCGCAAGCAACGCGTGCATACCAAACGTTCCTGGCCCATAGCGATCGCGATCAAATTGCGGAAGCACACTCAAATCAAACAGCGGTGCTGCCTGCATCAGTCCCTTGACACGTTCGAAAGCAGAGTTGTACGATTGAATCGAGGCAGCTCGATGATCATTCGCGAACTTCTTACTTAGAAACGATCGCAAAGCTTCTCGATCACTATGATCGGCTGCTTGCATTTCAAGGGGCAACGAAGTGTTCTCGATTTTGTACTTGCCCCCGAATCGCACAGGCCCGTACTGGGCACCGAGCCAGCCAGCCCAATTGGCTGCTTTGAAAGCCTTGAATTCGTTCCCCTCAGGACACGGGTCGAGCAAGACAAACTGGGGTACCGGGCTATCGAGTTGGCCAAGCTGTTGAGCAAGTACCGAACCCATGACGGGCCGCGTAAAGGGGGGCCGAGGTGGCTCGCCACGCGTCAGTGCATCGATCGCTTGAAAGTGCTCGGTCGGTTCAGTAGACATCGAACGCACGACGGTCAATTTGTCCATCATCCCAGCCATCTTAGGCATCAGTTGGCTCACATGGATACCTGGGATCGACGTGGGAATGGATTGGAATGGTCCGCCCGTCGGACGACCTGGTTTGGGATCCCACGTTTCAAATTGACTGGGAGCACCACACAGCCACAACAGTATGCAACGCTTGCCGCGCGCTCGGGCCTTTTCGGCAAATGCAGGCACGCTAAAGAGGCTTTGAAAGCTCGCTACGGATGCGGCCCCTGCCAAACTTCCTTGCAGAAATAATCGGCGATGCATGCGATGGTCAACGCTGCCGCACGGAGCATTGAAGATTTTATTCTCGTCGTTTGGGTTCATAATGCTAGTGATTGAATCGAAACTCCGAGCTGGTCAACAACGCCCATGCGATCCCCTCAATTGCTTGGTCAAGCCGATCGGATCGCTCCGTTAGATAAGCTTCACATCGGTTGGCTTCGTCGACATCGGGTAAACGTCCAAATAACCGTTCGAACATCGGTTTGATTGCTGTCTCAATCGGCGACGTCGCTTTGTTGTGTTCCAAATCGCTTCGAATGCCCTTTAGCAATTCTGAATGTTTGACGCTTACAAGCTCATTCAGCGAAACTCCATTGGTTAACAGCAACCCCTGAGATACGTTGGCAATGGACTCCTCAGCCAAAACGTCAGGAAACGCCTTCGCAAACTCCGCACGCGACTCCAGCGAGTTCCATCGCTCGGTCTCCGTAGGTTCCAACGCAACCAGGAATGATCGTTGAAGCATTTCAGCCGTTAAGGGTTTAGGCAATGCAGATGAAAACCACTGTGGATCTACGACCTTAGTTTGTGCAGAAGAAAGCTGGTAAGCGCGAGTCATCGCCAAACTCTTGATCAGCCGGCGCACGTTGTATCCCGAATGCTTAAAATCCCGAGCAAGCCAATCTAAAAGTCCAGGGTGACTGGCAGGGTGGTATGAGTCGATGGTATCGACTGGATGGACCAATCCGCGTCCCATCATCCATCCCCACAGTTTGTTGACCACCGCACTGGCCATCAAGGGATGTTCATTGAGTATCTTTTCAACAAATTGTTCGCGCCTCGAAAACTTTGGCACCTTGAGGCTCGCACCTTGAGTGGAGACATACAATTCGTCGCGATCCTCCTCCTTGACGTCCTTGGCGGGGCGATCCTCGTCGACTTTTCGGTCGCCCAAATAGACCAACTCGTTCGGCTGCGACTGTCCTTGTAGATTTGCAAACTCGGAGAAGCCGCCGATGGCGGACTCGGAGACGCTAGGCCCATCCGCGGTCTCGACGTTTTTCGATCGATTGAAGAAGGCTACCAGTCCCCAATAGTGACGCTGTTCGATCTCGGACGAGAGCGGATGGTCATGGCATTGGGCGCAATCGATTCGAACGCCAAAGAAATCCTTTGAGACCGATTCCGCAATATCCTGCGGCTTGTTATTGCGAGAATAGACATACCACGATGCGCCCTTGAACCGTTGGTCGGCTGGCCTAGCCAGAATTGTTTCGCGAGCAAATTCGTTCCAGGGGCGGTTTTCGAGTACCGACCGTTTCAGATATTCCAACCAAAGAGCCTTGGTGCGACGACGGATCTGCTCGACGTCGGTTCTGCCTATCAAGAGGGCATCCAGTATTTCGGCGAAATGTTCCGCGTGCTCATCCGACGCCAGCAAAGTATCTATCAGCTCCTCTCGCTTCTTGCTGTGTGTTTCGGCGAGAAATGCACGTGATTCGCTGGCACGCGGAATGCGACCGACAAGATCGAGAAACACTCGCCGCAAAAAGGCTCGATCGTCCACAGGCGAGGTGGGTTCCACATGATTCGACCGCCATCCATCTTCGATGGCTAAATCAATGACTCTCGCGGGGTCCAGTCCCAAAGGCAAAATCTGCCACGGGTCGACTTGAGTCTGCGGATTCGGCAAGCTCGAACCCGTAGTCGGCTCATCGCGGGCAGATAGAATATCAACCCAAAATAAAATAACTGTGCAGACAGTTGCGAACAATCGTATCATTCTTGATTGTACGTAGCTGGAGAAAGCCAAGGTGGGAATACAGCGTACAGCTGGGTAACGTAATCCCCAGTATATCACCCAAGCTTGGAAAAGCGCAAGGCAGAATCCAGATTGCAAGGAACAAACACATGGATTTCTTATCACATTCATTCCATTCTCGTCGTCGTTTTTGCGCCTTTGCCGCATCCGGGCTGTTAGTTGGACGAGCAGTTTACTCGCGCTCGCTGGCTGACGAACCGCCACGCGTAACGAATCCGCGGGCCACGGATGGCGATAGCCGACTTGAACCCAATTGGACGGAGAAACTTACTGTGACCGTGAGCAACACGAAAGGAGATTTCGTTGGCTCAGATCATCGAGTTATCCAAGGTGCACTAGACTATGTAACTCGCCTCGGAGGTGGGACGGTGCATGTATTGCCAGGCACCTACACGTTTCGAAACGCTGTTTTTTTACCTTCTAAAGTTCGACTGCTCGGAAGCGGCCCCGATGCGATCTTGACCAAGATCCCGTCGGAGGCGATCCAATTGAGCGAAGATTCGGATTGGTATGATCAAGAAATCACACTGTCGTCCTCTGGCGGCTTTCAAGTTGGCGATGGGGTGGTCTTTCAAGCCACCAACCCAGACGATAAAGGCCAAACGGTCATTAAGCGAACACTCATAGCTCGCAATGGAAATCGCTTCAAGCTCGATAAGGGCCTTCGCGAGAATCTATGGATTTCAGGCAAACCCAAATGCTCGTCCCTGTTTCCCATTTTGACCAGCGAATTTACCAGCGATGTCGTCATCGAAAATATTACGATCGACGGCAATAAAGCCAACAACGAGAACTTCAACGGCAATTACGGCGGCTGCGTCTTTTTGCAGGATTGCCAACGATATCAAATTCGCAATTGCACCACGCGCAACTACAACGGCGATGGCATCAGCTTTCAAATTTGTCACGACGTACTCGTTCAAGACTGTCACAGCCACGACAACAACGACCTTGGGATCCATCCCGGATCCGGTTCGCAACGCCCGCTGATCCGCCGCAATCGGATGGTCAATAACTCACAAGGGTTGTTCTGGTGCTGGGGCGTTAAGTACGGATTGGCCGAAGACAATGTGATGGACGGCAATCGGCTATATGGAGTCTCGATCGGTCACAACGATACCGACAACGTGATGGTCCGCAACAAGATTTCAAACAGCGGAAAGATCGGCATCTTGTTTCGCAATGAGAATCGTGGGAAAGATTTTTTCCCCAACCGAAATACTCTCATTGAAAACGAAATCATCAATAGCGGCGGTGAAGATGGTATTGCGATCGATGTTCAAGGCCAAGCCAAGGACCTCGAAATACGAGGCAACAAGGTTACAGAAACACGAGCCAAAGCGAATCGCATCGGCCTTCGCATCGGTCCTCAAGTGGGCAAAGTCGATTCACAGCAAAATCAATTCGCTGGCTTGGCTAGAGATGTGGTCGACGAGCGCACGTAAAATAGTACGTCTTCCTTCCTTTTCATTTTGGTTTGTAGGTAGTGGATCTTGTGAAAGATCCCTGCGACCTGAGAGGTTTAACAACCTCCACTTCCCCAATTGATGGCTTTGAAGACGCACTAAATGATGGTGCGCAATCTGTCGTAGCAGAACGCGTCGATCGTTTCGACAACGCTTCGAAAACCTTGACGGTTTCCCTACATGCGAGCAGAATGGCGCACGCTCATATAGCCAAAAGTCTCGATCCTACCGAGATGAACTCGGTAAGGATCAGCGCGGAGTGTCGATCTGTAAAAGATTAACGAAAGGGTCAGCAATGAAAGAATTCATTTTGTTCATGTACAATGACGCATCGGACAATGGCATTGCCAATGACGGCAGCCGGTGGGGAGAATACCTCACCAAATTGCGATCCATCGGCCAATTCGATGGGGGGAGCTCGATCGGCTCTGGTCTTCGTGCGCGCAAGGGTTACCCAGATGTTAAGGCGACCCCTGACCTGAATGGATTCATTCGCGTGCGCGCGCAAGACCTCGACGCTGCGCGCAGGCTTTTGTCAGGAAACCCTGTTTACGACGGCGGGGGGACCGTTGACGTCCGCGAGCTGCTGGTTGACGAGTAGCGAATTCACCTAAGTGTCTTCGCGAAGTATGAACAACTTGAACGCAATTAAGCCAACAAAGAAAAGCCACCAGGAATTGACCGCAAACGCACAAACTAGCCCTGAGAACAGGATCGCAAGTCGGCTCCAGCGACTTCCCTCCAGGCTTGCAAAACACCCCCATACGACGAAGATCATACCGATCACGATCGAAATTAGGACGCCGACTGGAATGAGAGAGGTGAGGGGGATGGACATGGGAGAGGTTCTTGACAGTTCACGGTGACTTCCGGCAGAAGTCACCCACGGAAATACGGAAATGGATCTAACGTTGCTTACCTTTGCCGGATTGGAATCGGTTTCGCATTTGTTCGATCGACGCCGCATTGATTGGTTCTAGCTTGCATGCCTTCATCACAGCGTTCAATAGC
>JBEBHM010000054.1:0-19489 GCA_040080875.1 Pirellula sp. | reverse complement strand
TCTTAACAGCGTTAGCGGACTAAACCATCCTGCACCTCAATCGGATGGCACCATTCTCATGACGGGTCATACGAGCGGCGACGTCTACATGATCGGCTCACCTGACTTGAACGGAGCAACAGGCCTTAGACTAGAAATTCTTACCCATGGCGACTTGCCATTTTTGGGTCCTGGCCGCAATGCGACAGGCATGTGGCAAATCCATTCCATCGACGTGAAGATCAAGAAACCCGACGGCAAAGATTGGGAGGATGTCAAGCTTGCGAACGCATCGGCCGACTATTCCTCACCGGAAACGAAATCCGCCGACGGTAAAAAACAATATGGCCCTGTCGCGTTCTTGATCGACAGCAAGGCCGACACGTTCTGGCAATCCGACCGAGGGATCGGTCGTCGCAATCAACCCTCGGTGGCGGTCATTGCATTTGACCAGCCAATTATTGCGCCCGAGGGAACACGCTTCAAAGTGGCAATTCATATGGGGGACAACGTCGGATGTTGTCGACTTAGCCTATGCAAATCCCCATCGCCCAAGTCGCCTGCATGCGATTATGCGGCCTGCATTGCAATGGCCGACTTGGGCCAAGGTCATACCCTGTCCGATCACCCGTCCATTTTTACGTCATGGCGCAAATCGAAACCAGAACTCTCTGAAATAAATTCCCAGATCGACGCCCATTGGGAGAAATTGCCGTCCCCGCAGACGACCGTACTGCACTTGGCCGAACGCCCATTGCAATTGCAACGCCCGACGTATCTGCTTGATCGTGGGGAATGGGATCGGCCCAAGACACCAGTCAAACCACATGTTCCCGCTTCGTTGCACGCGATGGAATCGTCAGACGATCCACCGCGACTTGCGTTTGCGCGATGGCTTGTGGATCGTCGTTCACCGTTGGCGGCACGTGTCGCGGTGAATCGAGTTTGGCAGGCCATCTTCGGCGAGGGACTCGTCGAGACATCCGAAGATTTCGGGATGCGCGCTCCAGTCCCAATTCATCTTGAGTTGTCGGACTACTTGGCGATCGAGTTTATGGAGAAGGGATGGAGTCAAAAACAATTGATTAAAACCATTCTTTCGAGTCAAACGTATCAGCAAGTTTCCTCGCACCGCACGGAACTGCAAGACATCGATCCCAAGAATCAACTTCTCGGGCGTGGTCCTCGTTTTCGAGCGGAGGCAGAACAGATTCGCGATATTGCGCTTGCCTGCGCGGGATTACTCAACCACAAGATTGGGGGACCGAGCATCATTCCGCCGGTTCCGCAAAACGTCATTAGCTACAACTATGTAGTTCCAACATGGAACCCTGCAGCAGCGCCAGAACGCTATCGACGTTCCATTTATCTATTTCGAAAAAGGTCCATGCCAGATCCCGTCTTGGCGAGCTTGGATTCCCCCAACGGTGATTTTTCGTGCGCACGACGCATGCGATCGAATACGCCACTTGCAGCTCTTACTGGTTTGAACGAGACGATTTTTGTCGAAGCTGCACGGGCCATGGCATTGCGAGTGCTTGGCGAAGGTGGAGTCACCGACGCTGAGCGAGCAAGCTTCGCTTTCCAGTTGTGCACTTCTCGAAAACCAGCTGTACCGGAAGTTGCAGAAATGGAATCGCTATTGCGGAAACAACGTCAAAGAATCTCCGATGGATGGCTCAATCCACGCGAGATATCCACCGGTGATGCCGCATTGCTCCCTGAATTGCCCAACGGTGCAACCCCTCAAGACGCCGCCGCTTGGACGCTGGCATGCCGCGTTTTGTTGAACTTGGATGAAACCATTTCTAAGAACTAGTCATTAATTCCCACTTGCCGGTCGAACGAAAATCGAACGAGTCCAAAATGAATGAAATTGAATCCATTGGAACACAAATACGTCGCCGTTGGTTTTTTAGAGACTGCGGAGTTGGCTTGGCGAGCATTGCCGCTGCCAGCATGTTGACTGACAGGTCGGTGATGGCGAATTCTTCAAGTCAAGCGAATCCGATGGCGCCAAAACAGCCGCACTATAGTGCCAAAGCCAAACGAGTTATTTACATGTTTCAAGCGGGGGCTCCGAGTCAGTTTGAGCTATTCGATCCAAAGCCCGAATTGGCGAGAAACGATGGCAAGTTACCGCCCAAGGAATTGCTCGAAGGCTACCGCGCGGCGTTTATCGATCCCAATTCTGCGCTCCTCGGTTCCAAATACAAGTTTCAAAAATATGGCCAATGCGGAATGGAGTTGAGTGAAGTATTACCAAACATAGGTTCTATTGCGGATGAGGTTTGCTTGGTGAGAACGATGCACACCGAAGCGGTCAACCATGCGCCGGCCCAAATGATGATGAATACGGGGTCTCAACAATTCGGTCGTCCGAGCTTTGGTTCATGGGCCTCGTATGGACTAGGGAGCGAGTGCGATGATTTGCCTGGTTTCGTTGTGCTTACGAGCGCCAAAGGAACCAGTGGAGGTGCTAGTAACTATGGAGCCGGTTTCTTGCCCACCATGTTCGGAGGCACTCCGCTGCGCAGCGCGGGTGATGCGGTCCTGTATCTATCCAATCCGAAAGGGATCGATCCACTCGCGCAGCGGGCTTCGTTGGATACCATCAATCGCTTGAACGAGCTGTCGATGCAGACCTTTGGCGATCCAGAAATCACGGCTAGAATTCAGAGCTACGAAATGGCCTACAAATTGCAAACAAGTGCGCCCGAGCTCATGGACTTGAGCAAGGAACCCAAGTCCGTTCTCGAACGCTATGGAATTAAGGATCCGAACGAATCGTCGTTTGCTCGCAATTGTTTGTTGGCAAGAAGGCTCGCGGAGCGTGGTGTGCGGTTTGTTCAATTGTTTCACGAAGCGTGGGATCAGCATGGCGGATTGACGGCTGGTATCAAGCAAAACGCTGCGGATACAGATCGTCCAAGCGCCGCCTTGGTTCAAGACTTGAAGGAGCGCGGTCTATTGGATAGTTCGCTCGTTATATGGGGTGGCGAGTTTGGAAGGACGCCCATGGTGCAGGGAGGTAATGACGGACGCGATCACCACAATCGAAACTACAGCATGTGGTTGGCCGGCGCAGGAATCAAGAAGGGCCATGTTCATGGAGAAACGGATGAGCTGGGGTTCAACATCGTCAAGGATCCGGTACACGTTCACGACCTAAACGCCACGCTGATGCATTTATTGGGGCTCGATCACACTCGATTGACCTACCGCTTCCAAGGTCGTGACTATCGCTTGACCGACGTTCATGGCAACGTCGTCCAAAGTTTGCTCACTTAATGGTGCAACCGATTCGGCAAAGGAATGAAACGGCAGAAGAATAAAGCAGGGTGTCTCGTAGCGTAACCCCACGGTCCTGCTACTATCCGCAACATTCATTTGTCTGCCATTCATTTGTCTGCCATTCATTGTCTGCCATTCATTGTCTGCCATTCATTGTCTGCCATTCATTGTCTGCCATTCTTTTGTTTGCCATTCTTTTGTCTATCGATCTGTAATTTGGTGCAGAACAGTTCGGCAAACTTGAGTTGTGTTGCGTAAAACATCAGTACGCGAGTGTTTAAAAAAACAATGGCTATGTATTTACAGGAATAGATGGCGGACCGTAGCGACTTTTCTGGCTCTGAGTAGGTAGACGCCCAACATTTTTCGAGATGCATCTTCCTCATTACGGCTATTCTCATGCACTATTCCGTTCTCGCAAACCTGCGAAATTCTGTTCAAAACCTTTGGGCTTCACACTCAAGTCGTTTGGCGCGAGAAAAGCAACGGCGACGAAGACGGTATTCGCTGGAGCATCTGGAGAATCGTAACTTGATGGCCGGGGATTTTGCTGGCAACGTATTCCATGATGTCAACGCAAACGGCATCAATGAATCGGGCGAAGACGGGTTGGCAGGCTGGACCGTCTTTGTGGATGCAAACCGAGATGGGCGACTGAATGCTGGTGAGCCTAGCACTGTAACGGATTCCAGAGGGAAGTTTTTGATCACGGGTCTTCCTGCTGGTAGCACGGTAGTTTACGAAATTGTGCAACCTGGGTATTCACCTTCGCCAGGGTTTACGGACCACCAAACGATTAACATTCGCGACAATCGAGAGAACAAGACCGACTTTCCCAATGTGACTTCTGTGGTCAGCCATGGAGACGTCGTTGGTACTGCATATGAGGACTTGAACCTCAATGGGATCCAAGAGGCTGGCGAAGATGGTCTAGCGGGTTGGACCATGTTTGTCGATGCGAACAGAGATGGGATTCTCAACACCGGCGAGATATCGACAACAACAGACACCGATGGTGATTATGTATTAGTTAGCGTTCCGACAGGCACTGCCGCTATTGTTGAAATACCACGCGATGGTTATGGTCCGATTTCCTCTGTCTCTTCAGGACTGTTTCCACTTGAGGGTGCGGTGACGTCGCGACAAGTCAATGTGATTGCAAGCGGAACGGTTACCGCCGATTTTCCGAATACGCTCATTTCTGTAGGGACCATTCAAGGAAATGTGTGGAACGATGCTAATGGAGATGGGGTCCGTCAAGCGACCGAGGTCCCGTTGTCTGGGCGCCCAGTGTTTATCGACCTCAATAGCGATGGGATCCAGAATGCGACCGAACCTGTTCGCACGACCGATTCCGCAGGGGCGTATTCGTTCGTCAATATTCGGTCGGGCAGCTATCTTATCAAGGAGTCCATGGCTACTGGTTACATTTCTGCGGTGGGTAGATCCAACGTGGTTAATATTTTTGTTCCCAATGCAAGCACCATAACGGTCGACTTCTTTAATCTCATTGCAGTGCTCGGGTCGATCCGCGGGACTGTCTTTAGCGATGTCAACTCCGATGGAGTTTTAACGGCCCCAGAACCTGGGATTTCTGGATGGCAGGTCTTTGTGGATATCAACGGGAACGGCATTCTCGAAGCAACGGAGCCTCAAGCCATTACCGACATTTTTGGAAGCTATTTGTTTCCTGACCTTGCGTATGGCTTAACCACAATTCGTGCGGTACCGCGAACTGGCTACACGTCAACGTCGCCCGTATCGCTTACAACGGTGCTTCTCAATGGCGAAAATCGAGAAGGCGTTAACTTTGGAAACCATGATCCATCAGACTTTTCGTTCAGCGGAGTTGTATTTCACGACCAAAACAGAGATGGAATTCGTGATCCGCTTGAAGTTGGGCTGAGCGGCGTGACCGTTTTCATAGATGCGAACAATAACAATGTTTTGGATGTAGGAGAGCCATCGGCCGTTTCGTCGGTGGATTTGTTTTACACTCCGTCCGTCAATGAGATTGGAACGTATTCGTTCACGCATTTGGCGCGAGGTACTTATCACGTCGTTGAGATTTTGCCTGCAACTCTCTCTGGCACACCAATCGCACAGCGCGATCGCTATGTGACACTAGGGCCTGAGAGTCCGACGGATGTCCACTTTGCAAATCAATTTAGGCAGAACGAAATTCACGGTGTTGTGTTCGATGACACCAACGCCAACCGCGAGTACGACTCCAACGAATACGCGCGACCTGGAGTGAGTATTTACATTGATACGGATCGCGACGATCTATATGACGAAGGTGAGCCTCGTACGGTGACCGGCGACGACGGTTCGTATTCGTTTACTGGTTTAACGCCTGGTGCATATATCGTTCGAGAAGACCACTCGGGTTCTTCGGGTCACAACCATACGTACCCTAATACAGGTGGCGGAACTCTCTGGCCTACAGGCATTAGTAATCCTTCGATTGGGAATGTCTCCCCCACAAGTATTACGACTTCATTGGCGGACGGACAACGATATTCTCAAACGGTTAGCTTAACATTGCCCGGATCTGGCACGCTGACCAACTTAGTCGACGTGTTTTTGCTCTTTGACGATACCGGGAGCTTTACCTCAAATAGCCCAATTGTTCGCGCGGCGTTTCCAACGATCATCAGCTCATTGCAGGCTTCACTGCCCGGGATCGACCTTGGATTTGGGGTTGGCCGATTGGAAGAATATGGAAGTTTTGCGGCTGAATACGCTACCGGTCGTCCGTTCATTTTGAACCAGCCGATCGTTGGCGCGAGCACACCGGGCTTTACGACCGCGATTCAATCTGCGCTAGACCGTGTCGCACCCGGCTATGGTGGCGATCAACCGGAAACCGACATCGAAGCCCTCTATCAATTGGTCACGGGTGTTGGGTTTGACGGCAATGCCAACGGATCGGTTTTGGAAAGCGGGCGAGCGGGGTTGGCGTCAACGCAAATATCGCCCGGAATCAGTGGCGATGTTCCGAACTTTGCATCGTATGTTGCCGACACCGCGAATGGCGGCCTGCCTGCGGCGGGCAACGTCGGAGGCGGGGGATTCCGCGCCGGAGCTTTGCCAGTCGTGCTGCTAGCAACAGACACCGGATTTGCGTACCAGCCCAAGGGAGAGACTAGCATCTCGGGTATCGGTGGATTAACGCTGGCGGTCAGTTCACTGACACAGGTATCGCGAGCTTCCACCCCGTTTGGCTCGGGGGCAGGAATTCAGGAGACGGTTACAGGTCTCAATGCGCTCGGTGCGTTGGTCATTGGCCTTGGCACGAACGCAGTCTCGACCACGGATCCGCGACGTGCTCTCGAAGCATTATCCAACTTGACGGGAGCTGTGAACCGCTCGACGTCAACGATTACCAACGGAACAACCGATCCGATTGCACCGGGAGATCCACTCTATTTTCAGATCGGAACGGGCTTTGGTTCGACGGTTGCTGACGGTGTGGTCAACGCGATTCGGAACGGGGTTACGAACGTGGCCATGGATATTACGGTACGCGCCTCGGATCCACGTGTCCGATTGATCAATCGGACCGGTACACTCACAGGAATTGGGGCTGGTCAAACGGCGTCCTTTGATATCGAGTTCGTAGGGGATGGTCGTCCGCATCGATTCGATATCGAGTTCATTCGTGCGGGCACGAATGTTGTGCTCGGCTCAATTCCTGTGGTAATTGGAACGCCTATTACGGGAGATGGATATAGTTACGACGAACTTGAGGATGGAGAAATCCACCACTCCTCGCACTTCGGGAACTACATTGCCAATGTCGCACCAAGCTTTACGAGTGGACCTAACGTCGCGGTGCTTGAGGATGCAGGGGTTCAGACGGTTTCGGCTTGGGCGACCAACATCATTGCAGGGCCAACCAACGAGTCACGACAGACCGTCGACTTCATAGTAACTCACAATAATCCTGCGCTGTTTAGCGAGGCACCCAGCATTTCGCCCAATGGATTGTTGCGATTTACTCCCGCCCCCAACGCAAACGGACAATCGACAGTCGTCGTTCGACTGCATGACAATGGAGGTGTTGGGTTGAGCGGAGCGGATACGAGTGCTCCAGTCACCTTTACGATCAGCGTGGCTCCAGTCAACGATGTTCCCAGCGCGGTTGGCGAGAACTACGAAACGAATGCGGATACGACGTTACGTGTAACTGCAAACGGTGTGCTCCAGAACGATTCTGATATCGACGCGGATTTGCTTACAGCCGTGTTGATGACCCCTCCCTCGCACGGAACAGTCCGCCTCGAATTGGACGGTTCGTTCGAATACACACCCTCGCCGGGTTATGGAGGTTTTGATAGCTTCACCTACGTCGCCAGCGACAGCAGTTCTGTTTCCAATAGCGCAACCGTCAACATCAAAATCATCGGTGGGAACTTCGCTCCCACTAGCACGAACGACAGCTATTCCATGTCGGAGGATGCGACGTTGACGATCGGGGCGCCAGGGGTCTTGGCCAACGATAGTGACTTGGACGGGGATGTTCTCACCGCTTTGCTAGTAGTTGGGCCAGCTCATGGTTCCGTTGTACTCAACGGCAATGGCTCATTCACCTATACTCCTGCTGCGAATTACGTCGGTGGCGATAGCTTTAGCTACAAAGCCAACGACTCCAAAGTGGACTCGGGCCTTGCGACGGTGCAAATCAGCGTTGCACAGGTCAATGATGCACCGACCGCAACCAACGACTCTTACGCGGCATCCGAAGACACGCCGCTCAACATCGCATCCCCGGGGGTGCTCGCGAATGATGCGGATGTCGATGGAAATCCGTTACAGACGGTTCTCGTCACGGCCCCCACGCACGGAACGCTTACTCTTTCACCGACGGGTGGATTCGTGTACACGCCCGCTGCGAACTACAACGGACCAGATAGTTTTACCTATCGCTCCACCGACACTCTGCTGAATTCGAATGTGGCAACGGTCGCGATCGCGGTCGCGGCGGTCAACGATGTACCCGTGGCTGTCAACGAAAGCTATTCCACGAATCAGAATTCGTTGCTCACGGTTCCCGCTAGAGGTGTATTGATTAACGATACGGATGTCGATGGTGAGCCGTTAACATCGGTTCTTGCGACTGCACCTAGTCGTGGGTCGGTGACGTTGAATGCCGACGGGTCATTCATATATACGCCCAATCTAGATTTCTCGGGTTTGGATACATTTACCTACCGCGCCTCCGATGCGACCTCATCCGCGACGGCTACGGTGAGTATCACTGTCGTTCCGGTAGTAGCTCCAGTCAAATTTTTTGTAGTGGACCAGGATCGTGCGGCCAACTTCAAGTATTCGGCTAGCGGTTCGGCTATCTCGAACGCTGCTCTGAATCGATCTGACAGCAAGCCTAGAGGGATTGCCTCCAACTCTGCTGGTACGATTCAATGGGTGATCGACGATGGGGGAAGTGTTTTCGTGTACGACAATAACGGCGCCTTGCTTGGTCAATGGCAACCTCAGAATGTAGGCAGACCGGAAGGAATCACGGTTTGGGGTAATGACTTGTGGCTGGTGGATCCTCGTCTAGATCGGGTCTTTAAATTTACAGGCGGTGCTGCGGTTCGAACTGGCAGGATCAACGCCACATCGAGCTTCCCGCTCAACAGCGGCAATCTTAATGCAATGGACGTTGTGACCGATGGAACACGTCTTTGGGTGGTCAATGACTTGGTCGGATCTGACAAGGTTTTTCGATACAACGTCAGCGGGACATTGGAAGGGAGTTGGACTCTCCCGTCGACCAATCCAAGCCCAACTGGAATTACGATCGATCCGAACAACATCAATCATATATGGATCGTCGACTCAAGCGTGGATCGAGTCTTCCAGTATGACAGCGGCACTAGTGTTTTGTCTGGCAGCCTGTCCCCCAGTATGTCATTTGCATTGGCTGCAACCAACACCAACCCACAGGGTATCGCTGACCCAATGGACGCATCCGGTTCCGCCTCAACACGTGTAGCCCACAATTTCATATATCCTAAGGACGTTGACGATGATGGTAGCGTTACTCCGCTGGACGCCCTCATTGTTGTGAACCAACTCAATCGAGTTGATGGTCCTGACGATTCGAGTCGACGGTTCGGTGATGTCGACGATGACTCGCGTTTGACTCCTCTCGACGCGCTCATGGTCATCAATGACATCAACAGCCGATCTAGTAGCGTCCCAGGAGCTTCGCAGCCCATCTTGCAAGCCTCTACCATTCGCAGCCAAACAACTAATGTTCGAGCCCGTGTGGAATTGGAAGTGGAAGGGATCGAAACGGAGCTCAAGATCCGAGTTGACAATGCACCCTCCATGGCATCTCTTTCCGTCAAACTGAACGACATTGCTCTGGGACAATTGGTGACCGATGGACGCGGTCGAGGAGAGATCGTGCTCAGCCAGGGCGATGACAATCGCAGCCACTTGCCGCTACCTCAAGGACTCTTGTCCCTTTCACCCGACATGGAGTTGATTATCGGTGACATTGTCCGTGGCACGCTAACACAAGTCGCCAAGGTCGAACAGAACACTCCGACGCCAAGTAACTCCCAGCGATTGACCGCACAATTCCGTGGTTCGGACGGAGCGGCCGGGTCTGTTGAATACGAACGAGAAATGGAAAATTTTGTTACGAAAACAAAATTCAAGGCCGAGATCGAACACGCCCTCCTAAACACTTCCTACGAAGTACGTGTAGCGGGCGTCCTGATCGGGAGCGTGACTACCGACCGTCGCGGCAAAGGAAAACTGATATGGTCCACCTCACCCAAAGATTCGACTGAGCTTCCGATTCCTACTTCGTTTCCGTCGGTCGTGGCAGGAACCGAAGTTCAGATAGGAACCAGCGTATCTAACCTTGCATAGGTAAACCATCGATGGAAGCAAAAGCATGAGGTCATTTGAAACAAGTGCCGGTTACGACGGTTGTTCCCATGTTGGTGCGAATCAAATGACTCCTTTATCGAAGCGTGAAAGGTACAACACCCTTCGCGCTTTACGAAAGAACTTGCCTAGGTCATACTCGTACCTAAGGATTGATACACTTGGCGGCGTTCGCTTCCTAGATCTTTGTTTCTCGCAGACGCTTGTTCGGGCGATGGCAGACGATTCTAAAAATTCCTCAAGCGACCATGAACTCCTAGATCGGTTTCGAGTAGGGGATCAAGGCGCGGCGCTCGAATTGTACTATCGCTACGCCGATCGAATCTTTGAGTTGGCGCGAAGGAACACTTCCGTCAATTTGGCCAGCCGGTTTGATCCTGAAGATATCGTTCAGTCCGTGTTTCGAACATTTTTTCGTCGGGCCGCATCCGGACAATACGAAGCACCTGCTGGAGACGAATTGTGGAAACTGTTGCTTGTGATGGCGCTCAATAAGGTGCGCGACAAGGCTACGTTTCATCGCGCAAGCAAAAGAGACATCCGCAAAACTTACTCGATTGGGCACGTTGAACCCGTTTCGGAAGATAGCCAAGAAATCGCCAAATCGATTCTGTGCATGTCCGTGGAAGAGATCATCCAAAAGCAGCCCAGCAGCCATCAAGGAATTATCAGGCTTAGAATTCGCGGCATGGAAGTGCAGGATATCGCGTCGGCCGAGAAACGCAGCAAACGAACCGTGGAACGTGTATTGCAGGCCTTTCGCAAGCAGTTGCTCGAGTCGGCGCTCGTAACCGTCGGAGGTGAGCTGAGTTCATGATCGATATCGACACCTATGTAGATCGGCTCGAAGAAGAGATTGCCTGTCAGGGAGTAATGGCCGTCGATTTGCGCAAATTCTCACCGGACGAAGAAAGTTGGGTTGGTACACCTTCCGAACGATCAGCAATTCTAGTGGAACTAATGCGAGTTTGGATGGAACATCGCTGGAATGCCGGTGAACCAGTAACGGTGCGGGACTGCCTAGCTAATTTTCCATCTGAAAACTTCTCCAACGATGAAGTTCGTCGTTTGGAGTTTGAGGAACAACGACAACGCAAGTGCATTGAGTCGAATACGGCTTTTCGCGAACAAAAGATCGGATCCCCCTCTCGCTATCGCTCATTGGATGAACTGCCCGGTACAGGGGAAATTTGGTCCAATTTTGAATTGCTGGACGTGCTTGGAAACGGAGCGTTTGCGAAAGTCTATCTGGCACGCCAACTCGGACTTGCCGGGAGATTGGTTGCATTGAAGCTAACGTTTCGACAAACGCTTGAGTCTCAATGGCTTGCGTCTCTACAACATTCGGCGATCGTCCCAATCTACTCAACGCATCAGTCCAACGGCGTCTACGGTATTTGCATGCCGTTTTTGGGAAATACGACTTTAGCAGATATCTTACGAGAGACTTCGTCGACGACCAAGGATCAAAAAACGGCGAGTCGACGCCGAAATGAGTCGACGATACTGAGCGCAATTATGCAGCGACATCAACGGATTGATACGTTGGTGGAATCCAGTCTGCGATCGGCAGACACGGTTGGCGCATTGCCGGCATCGCGTTCGAGTGAGGACGAGCAACCTTCGTCTTCAAAACCTGGACCTCACGCATCGTCATCGGAAAATTCTCCGGCGTTTCAACGATTGAAGCATTGCACGTACGAAGAGTCGGTCTGTTGGATCGGTGCACAGCTTGCCGACGCGCTAGCGTACGCACACGCTTGTGGCGTAGTGCACTCCGATATCAAGCCCGCCAACATTCTGCTTGGTTCGGATGGTCAACCTCGCTTGTTGGATTTCAATGTCTCCTACGACAGGGCCTCCGCGACGGTTCAGAGCATGCTTCCCTTGGGTGGAACGCTTCCGTACATGTCACCGGAGCATCGCAGATCATTTGAGCGCGAGGAATCGGTCGATGCGCGGAGCGACATTTACTCGCTGGGACTCGTCTTATTCGAAATGCTGGCAGGGCACTTGCCGGAACAAGGACGGGATCCAGAGCGTCCAGTGAACGGAAATCCACGAAATTCGAACCGGTTCGTGTCTCCTGCATTGGCCGCTATTGTTGCCAGATGCCTAAGGCACGCGCCTGAGGAACGATACCAATCGGCAGTCTCTTTGAATGAGGACTTGACCGCTCAGCTTCATCAATTGCCTTTGATTCACATCGCCGAACCCAGCATCTTTGAGCGGTGTACCAAGTGGGCCAATAGGCACCCAAAGCTCTCTTCCAGTTTTTCGATTGCAATTGCCGCAGGGCTGTTGATTGCTTTTCTCGTCTCAGGCTTAGTGGTTCGCGATATTGCCTTGCAAAGAGCGGATTGGACGCATCGCATGGATTTGTTGCGAGAGCGTGTTCCCAATTCGATGGCCATGTTGACGTCGCTCGATTTCGTTCCAGAACTGGAAGCCGAGGTTGCTAGTGATTTGCAAGAGACATTCTCCTTGGTCTGTTTGAAGTCTAAGTCCAAAATGGTTTTGGACCCGCATTGGAGTGACGGTGAGGGAGATTCGGATTTGCGTCAGTCGTTGAACCAGATGATTTGGCTAGCCAAAAACAGAACGTGGTCGGTACCGATGCAATTACCGCAGAGTTCCTCAGCCGAACTTGAGAAGCGGGCGGACGCATTGAGTCTCGTTCATGAGCACAAATTTCGCGAGGCGATCGATCTGTTGGGTCAACGCCTAAAACAAAATCCTAAGGATTTCGTATCGATGTGGCTGCTCGGCGATTCCCATCACGCTCTTCAGTTGTTCGAAAGAGCACAGCAAGCTTATTCTGTGTGCATCGCACTGCAGCCCAATGCACCGATCGCCTACTATAATCGCGGGATGGCGCGCCTTTCGTCCTCTCAATTCTTGGATGCCGAACAAGACTATTCTCGATGTATCGAATTAGCTCCGTCGTGGCACTGGGCCCGCTTCAATCGCGCGATTGCACTTCATAAACTTGGAATGTTCAAGGATGCTATCAAGGAGCTTGACACTGCTGTCCTAGCGGGTTTTGAATCGGTTAGTTTGTATCGATTGCGGGCAGAACTACACTCTTCGATCGGCAATACGAGTAACGCCACCGAGGACCTAGTCCGCGCCTTGGCTTGCAAGGCATGGACCGAACCGCACTGGATCGATCGCGGCCTGATCCAACTGGAGTCGAACCCGGTACTAGCTGCCAGCGATTTCGAAAATGCGATCAAGGTTAATCCCAAGTCGATCGACGGGCATCAGAAACTGGCCTTTGTGTATTCCGAGTTGTTGCAGAAACCTGAAAAAGCAATTCTGCATTGCAACCAACTCGTAGAAATCGCGCCGTGGCATACGACTCATCAGGCTGCGAGAGCTGTTCTGTATGCCCGGGCTGGAAAGATCGATCTGGCGGTCCAAGATTTGCGGTCAGTTGAGAAAGCTGCGCCTGTTGAACCCATGGTAATGTACCAAATTGCGTGCGGGTTCAGTCTTGTCGCAGCCAAGTCCCCGCAGGACGAGCCAACCACAATTGAACATAGCAAATCCGCACTCCACTGGTTTGCCATGGCGGTGCGAGTCGATGCCAGCATTGCCACGATGTCCTTATCAGATCCTGATTTTGTATGGTCTCGACAACAACCTGCATTTAGCGAACTCTTGGCGGCGGCCAAAAGACTTGAGATAGTGCCATGACAAAACCCAATGATCGAAAACCCAACGGACGACTTCGGCGATTGTTGCACGAAGGTCTAGAAGACCGGCGCATGTGTGCGCAGGGTAACGGAGCCTTTGCGGGCTACGGAAGCTTGACATTTAGTATCGCCCCCGACGGAACTCATGTCGGAAGCAATACCAGCGAGCTTCATTCCGGATTCAACAACGTGGCACCGACACAGGTATGGCAACAAGCCATTGCAAAATCGCTACAAAAGTGGAGCGCGCTAACCAATATCAACTTTGGAAACGTTTTCGACAATGGAGCAGCATCGGGGGTTTATGGTCCGACTCGCGGTGACGAACGATTCGGCGATATTCGAATAACTGGATTCGATTTTTCTGACAGTATTCACGCGGAGGCCGTTTCAGAAAGTGCTCGTTCCGTGGGAACGTGGTCAGGAGACGTATTTTTTAACACTGCCGCCGACTGGCCGAGCATCGAAGCGATCGAAGCGATCGCGCTGCATGAAGTGGGGCACATTCTCGGTCTCGGGCATAGCGACGACCCTGCTTCCCCAATGTTCACACATGGTCAGAACAGCGTGCTTGAGTTAACCCCCACAGACATCGCCAATCTTCAAAAAATACACGGCAGTCGGAAGCCAGACCCTAACGAAGGTGATTCGGGAAACAACTCGATTGATCGAGCATCACGCATACGCGGTGACGCTGACGGAACCGCCGAGAGCGATTTCAACGGCTCGCAAGTCTGGATGCAGTTCGGAGATTTGCATCGTGACAACGATCGAGATGTCTATGAGATAAAGACTGCTATCAACTACCTCGGACCATTGACGGTGCAGCTGCGCACGCAAGGACTTAGTTTGGCAAGGTTGTCCGCCGACATTACAGATCGTGATGGACGCATTCTCGCACACGCCACAACGGTTGGCGATTTTGGCGGTATTGCAACTCTCACACTCAACCAACCCGCTGCAGAAGGCAGACATTATTTGCACATCTATCGGCAAGACGATCCGTTCTGGAGCACCGGTGACTACAGCGTCACAGTCGCGACACCAACACGCGTGGCCCAGGACGGCCAAGCGATTTCAGACTGGATTCAGTCGGCTCATCGATGGTACTACGACAGCGATCGAACCGAGGACGGATTCACATGGAAATCTACGTCGCTCAACAACAGTAGCATCGGAGTGGATGACAGGCACACGGATGACGCATTGGACCGAGGCACTATTCTGCCAGTTGTGTTCGAGTCCGAGGTTCGGTCGCTACGCTCTGTCGTTGGCTCAGTGACGGACCTCGTCGACGTAGATCACTTTCGTGTGATCGCACCTAAGGTGTTAGCAGGGCGGTCGGAACTGATTGTTGATGTGGAGTCGCTCGATTTCGACGGCCTCGTGCCACTTGTTTCATTGTTCGACCGGCGCGGTGCTTTGTTGCGCCCCGAAGTTCGAGTTCGAGGCTACGGTCAAACGCAGTTAGTTGTCAAGAATGTACAGTCGGAGCAAGAGTTCATCATCGAAGTGCGTGCGGATGCCGTGTCGGATGCTTTCAGGACAGGTAACTATTCACTGTCTGCGACATTCGGCATTCCTAGCGTTCCGCCAACATTACTCTTGGCGGGCAATCTCAACGCCGACTCCCTATCGGTCGAAAAGGAATGGTACATCGCAAAGCCACAGCTGTTTGGCATTTCGATCGAAGGTAAGTTGCCGGAGGCGAACGCGTCCGATCTGATTTGGCTTTCGATTTTTGATTCTGAACGAAGACTTGTCGCAGGGCTGGTCTCGCCACTTAACGAACTCCGCTCGGCGCCAGGTGTGTTCCTCGATTCGGGCACGTACTTCATCCAAATTACGTCCAACAGGGCTCTATCCGGTTCTTCTAATTTAGCTTTCCGAATCATGGTAGAGACCCCCTCGCACCCCGTTGGCGTACTGCTCGGTCCAAAGCAAGTGCAACCGTTGTTCCTGTGCCCTGGCTCGACGACAGAATACTGTTATCCCAACAGTACTCAGCCGACAACGGCGACCCAGCAAGTCGGGCTAACTCCGGCGGTACCGCTGCCACCACCCAATACAAATCAAACCGTTTCTAGCCCTAGCAGATTCTTTTGGGCTAATCGTTTTAGTCCAACCAACCCAACCAACGCCAGGGACGCAAACGGCGACGGAACGGTGAATCCGCTCGATGCGCTGGTGATTATCAATGCGATCAACGAAGTCGGTGTCGGGGCGGTACCCATGCCGCCAGCGTTCCTGGGATATCTCGACACCAACGCTAATGGAAGCCTCGATCCGCTGGACGTCCTCCAGGTAGTTAACTTTATCAACGAACAGTAAAGATACTGATGTCGTTCGTGACTCTACCATTTCAGTCTCCGACTTGGATATCATAGGGGGGTATTCAGGCAGGGTTTTCGTAACGAATTCAATTCTTCTATTCGGAGAGACAAAGTATGAGGAGCATGGATCGAAGAGCGTTTGGTAAAGGAACGCTAGCGGCTGGGTCAACATTCCTGATTACTGGCACGCGTGCCTCGGGAAACATCCAAGGGTCTAATAATCGCGTAAGGATTGCCGTGGCCGGTGTCAACGGTCGCGGTGGGAGCCACATCAGCGGATGGCTTGGCCAAGAAAATGTCGAGATCGCGTATCTGATCGATCCAGATGAAAAAGTCCTTGGCCGAGTCATGAAATCGGTGGAGGAGCGGACCGAAGGCAAATACAAGACCGTCGGCGTGAGCGACGTCCGGCAGGCGCTCGAAGACAAAAACTTGGACGCGATTTCGGTGGCGACTCCAAACCATTGGCATTCCATGATTACCATTTGGGCCGCTCAAGCTGGGAAGCACGTCTATGTAGAGAAGCCAATGAGTCACGACGTGTATGAAGGTAGCGTCGTTATGGCAGCGCAAAAGAAGTATGGCGTCGTCATTCAACACGGGACACAAAGCCGAAGCGACGCCAAGCGAGCGGGACTTCACGAAGCCATCCAAGCGGGCCAATTTGGCAAACTAAAGATTTCGTACGGTTATTGTTGCAAACCACGTGGCTCCATCGGATTCAAAGAAGTAACCGCCCCACCCGCAAACTTCGACTGGAATATGTGGCGAGGTCCCGCCATGATCGACGAGTTTCATGGCAATTACCATCCCTACAACTGGCATTGGTTTTGGAAAACAGGCAACGGCGATCTAAACAACCAGGGTACGCACCAATTGGATATCGCTCGCTGGGCTCTCGACAA
Organism: Pirellula sp.; assembly: GCA_040080875.1. GTDB lineage: Bacteria > Planctomycetota > Planctomycetia > Pirellulales > Pirellulaceae > JBKCUI01. Next base: position 2,368 of record JBEBHM010000054.1, on the reverse strand, counting down.
AGATCAAACGCACCCGATTCGCGCGATGGCCATCGGTGGCCGGTTTCAATGGAATGACCAAGGAGAGACGCCGAATACCATGTTTGGCATCGCCGAGTATCCAAATGGGCAGTATGTCTTCTTCAACGTGCGCAACGTCAATTACGAAGGTTACAAGAACCAAGTAGAGAACGAATACTACTTCGAGGACGGAGGCAAGATCATTCGAGACCTGTATTACCCGAAGGGAAGTACGGAAGGTCAAAAGCTCTCGTTGCCCAATGGCAAAGTGACTCCGGGTGGCAATTGGGGAGCCTTTATTTCGGCATGCCGGAGCAAAGATCCTATGATGGCCAACGGCAATGCACACGATGCCCACTATGGCTGCGTGCTTGGACACTTGATGAATAATTCCTATCGGCTGGGAGTTGAGGTGCCCTTCAATGCCAAGGCGGGGCAGTTTGGCGACAACAAGGATGCGTACGAGCACTTTGCGATTCTGCACGATGTCATGGCCAACGGTGTTGGAATTCCGGAGAATCAGGCCAAGTATGTGGTCGGGCCGTGGTTGACGTTTGATCCAAAAACCGAGCGTCACACGGGCGACCATGCGGATGCGGCCAACGTACTGCTTCGCGATCCGCGACGAGCGGGTTTTGAATTGCCGGACCTCGCCCGCATCTAGTGACGATGCCAGCTATAGTAAAACGATTGTCCCCAATCGTTTGTGGGCCCAGAGTGGAACGATTGTCCCCAATTCTTTGCCAGCAAGCACAAAGATAAAATCTCTCTCGATCATCACAATCGAAACCAGGAGGTTTTCCCGCCTTCCCAGATCACAAATCATCCACTCAATTGAGCTTGAGGGCGCTAGCCGATCGATCATGAAGCTCGGCTAGCGCCCTCATCATTACCCACAATTCCAGTTGCCTTTTGCAAAAATTGCAGGCTTTCGTACTCGTACTCAGCCAGTAGGGCGGTACTCGTACTCGAAGGGGGCTTGTCGATTCGAGTACGAGTAGGAGTACCATTTCATTGAGTACGAGTACGATCGAAACCCAAAACTAGTGGGTAATGATAAGGCTAGCGCCACAGGCTCAAGACAACACCGTGAAGATCAATGAATTTCTTGAGAAATCAAAGAATGAATCGGTTCGTATCCAACAATGCGGTCCTTGCTGCTTGGTGCAAAGGTTCCTCGGCTTCTAGCGTGTAAAGAAAATAGTTGATCGACAAGAGTAGGGTGACACAACTCGGGCATAGGGTTGGTCGATAGCATACTTTGCCCAACCCGACTTTCTTTATTGAAAGGAAGGGTTTGGCATCGCACATGATCATTGGAAATGATACTCCAGCAGCATGGGTGGTCCGAATTGCCTAACTTTACAACTATTCGAGAAATCGTTGAAGAAGAGATTTGCAACAAGAATCAATTGCTTCCAAAGGCCTTTCCATTAACTGAAAAACTACTTCGAAAGCAGGGTAATCCCTGCGGGATTTTTTATTGTTTGCATGGCCCTCGCAGTATCCGATTGACTGCGGTCTTTGATATCGAGACTGCCAGGGTTTTGTTCTATGACTCTACAGGTCAACGTGCCGGAGTGCGATGCGTCAAGGATGTAGTCCTTGCTGCAGCGTGATTTCGATTCGTTACCGTGGCTTTCATCGCAGCGGATTGGGTTGCTGCGGTGAACGACTCCCCAAACCCACCAGCATCAAACTAGGGAATGGAATCTCAGGTATGTTGATACTGTCTCGGAGAGAGTCCGAGCGGGTCCATTTAGGCGACGACATTGTTTTGACCATTGTTCGAGTCAACGGAGACAAGGTGCGCATTGGGGTCGAGGCTCCATCGCACGTCAAAATATTACGTACAGAACTGGAGCTTGATTCGAAAGAGCAACCGCCAGTCACAGAACAAAGTCCAATACGTCGCGCTGCATAGACCAGCCGAACTGAACGCAACCACGGCATCATCTGATGAAGCGGTAGCTATAAAAACCCAAAACGTCGAATTTGCGCAGCCAACAAGCGCGGAGTCGACGTTTTTTCGTTTTTTTAGTTGGTCTCATCACCAGCGAACGAACAATTCAAAACAAGACGAAGATCCCAATCGTTCGGAAGCGATGAAGGCGATAGCTAGGCATCCATTGAATATCATTTTTATGTTACCGTCATTTTGCCAGCTGTTGGCGTCAGACACGTAACAAAGCGTTGGACAGAGTCCTTCGGGCGAGGGGGACACATCCATCGTGGTTCACATCGCGACTATCCGGTCGGGATATCCATAGAAAAACCCCGGCTTGTTACCGGGGTTCTTTTGTCGGACGATTCATCGGTCAGCGGCCTGGAGTACCGCGTCGCGACTTATTAGTACATATCGTGATCG
>JBEBHM010000613.1:0-5347 GCA_040080875.1 Pirellula sp. | reverse complement strand
AGCCTGAGGCGCTAGCCGAGCTTTATGATCGATCGGCTAGCGCCTCAGGCTCAATTAAGCGAATGATGTGTAATATCGGAAAGCGAGACGGCCTCCTCGTGTCGCTCGGTGAATCAGGCTCTGAAGCTAACGATGCTGGCAGACCTGTCCGCCTCGGAGATGCGGGTCTACAATGCGCTCATGAAACGAAAAGCCCATCGTGCGAAAAAGCGGGACACAGGTCCACCGTTGCGTTGTTTGATCGATGGGTACAACCTGATGTTCGAAAGCATTGGTGCGCCTGACGCTCGGCTTGGCGAACAATCGCTTCGTTTGGCTCGCGAACGTCTCTTGGCGTACGTTGCTGATCGGCTAGAACCTGCCGACCGCGAATCAACATGGATTGTCTTCGATGCTGCGCTAGACATTGGGCGACCAGCCGAGACAACTTATCGGTCGATCCGGCTCTTCTTTGCCAAGGACGATAATTCCGCAGATGAATTCTTGTGTCGCACCATTCGTAATCATTCGCACGCTCGGTCACTGATCGTCGTTTCGTCCGACCATCAAGTGCAACGGGTCGCAAAAAGCTGTGGTGCGGCTGCAGTGGACTGCGAAGTTTGGGTATCGGAATATCTTCCAAATTCGCCTTTAGTCGCGCCTGCAACTGGTCCGAACGCGAACAATGACCAATCGGTGTCGCTCCCACAAAATTCACTCGACGCCGACATGGACGAAAAGCCTAACCAACCGATTGACCCGAGCGAGCGAGACGAATGGCTACAGAAATTTGACTTAAGCTAGCACTAGTGCGGATGCGCGTGGTAGTGCTGGCGCAGAATATCTTTGCCGTAGTCGTTGCCGTTCGGAGTCCGGACGACCGTATGGATATGATCTCGCGTTGGTTCCGCGGTGCGAAATGGGGCAACGCGGCGTTGATGATCGAATTCGATCAGAATCACTGGGCTATGGACGCGATAGTAATACACGCTTTCTGAAGTTGTACCGCCTATCCAAGCAAAGTAGGTCTTGTCTAAATGCCTCTCCACTTCGGACATTCTCACTTTGGCATGAGCATCCCGCATGTTGCCTACGTATTCTTCGATCAAATGCAAAAGCAATTTTCGTTGCGCATCGTTCAGTTCTGATCCGGTAATGCCAGCGAAGTCGAGAACTACATTGTCCTTGTATGCTTCGGTCAGGTTGTTGTTGCCGGTCTTCTTGTCCATCACAATCGCCATTGTTTTTTGTTCAGCGGTCAACGAAGTCATGAGCTGTAGGCCTTTGTTCTGTTCGTCCTGCATGACGACCGTTCCTTTGAACTTGCCTTGTTTGGCTTCGACGGGTTCCGAGCCCATGAACACAGGGCTCATGACCACTTGATCTCCTAAGACAAAGTAATTGATCACCACATGGTGACCATCCAATTGCCATCCCCACGGGTCTTTGTCCGACGGTTTGCCCATGATGGTGATCCAGTAGAGCCATTCTCCATATTCGTCGAAATTATTAGCCAGTTCGGCAAGCGTGCCGTTAAGTTTCATGATGTCCTGTGTTTTCTTCAATCCCTTGGCGCTTAGGCTTTGTTGTAGCATGTCAAAAGCGAGCTTTCGTTGCGTTTCGGACATTTCGTTGAACCCAACTCCTTGCCGTTTCATGAAGTGGCGATTGTCCCATTTTCTCCATTCCGTATCGTCGACCGGAAAGACCGTTCGGCCTCGTTGCTCGTCCGACAGTCCGGCTAGAAACGCATTGGCAGCCACGCGGATCGGCTCCGTTGTGACTCCGGTCGACTTAATCGAGAATAAGTTTTTCTCTGCCCCCTTCGACGTAACGATTCCGACATATGGTTCTTCGATGGTAGGAATGGCGTTGCGCCCGCCGGGTGGCTGTGAAAACAGAAACATTCCCGAGCCAACGACGAAGACTCCGACCAACATGCACGCTCTCAGAAGATTCGACTTGGGGATCACGATAGCGACTCTCTTTTTTTGTTGAGGAAGGAAACAACACGGTATTCGACATTTCGCGCCGAACGCCTCCACCTTAGCTTGCTAGGTGGAGCGAAGACTGGTCAGCTCGCATCGAAGCACGTTAGAGGGGACATTTGATTTCCGCGGGAACTAGCCGTAAGTCTTGATCCCACCGAGATGAACACGGTGGAGATCAGCGAGAAGTGTCCTTTTTTCATTTTAATGCTGGACTGAGTAGCTTCTCGCCGTTGGTGTCCAAAATTTGGAAATGATGGATACCGACTTTCTGGCCATCGGAGTATGTCCAAATGACTTCTTTGTCGCGATTGACTTCGATCAGTTTAGGTGCCTTGGGATCCTTTTGGCCACCCGCGTAGCTGGTGATAACGAAGTTGCCGTTGGGCAACACTTGAGCGCCGCATGGATCTTGTAACCACGGGCCAGGAAGGTCATCGTTGGTCAATTGCCAAACGATTTTCCCGTTCGCATCAAAGTTGACAACTCGATTTCCGTTGGTGCAACAGACCAGTGTTTGGCCTTGTCCATGACGTATTGCGGTGAAGGGCCACGTATGGATGCTTCGTTCCCCATCGCCCGGTACGGACGTGTCTAAGCTGCCGATGACTTTGCCCCCGGCAGCATAATGCATAACCGCAAAATCCCATAGATGCGGCACCAGGTAAGATCCGTCGGGCAGTTTGCGAGCCATTCGAGTCTGCATATGATGATTGGCCTTCTGACACTGCAATGGAAATTCGACCAGCACTTTTCCCGAGTGATCAACTTCGAGCAGCCGAGGATTCTCTCCCGCTTCCGTGATCACAAACGACCCTGCCTCGGTTGGTTGAGCACTGTTAACTTCTGCCTGGGTCCCTTTCCAAATCAAAGTCTCCTTCCCAACAGGCGTAATCTCGACGACGGCTCCACCCGAGTAGACTTTCCCTTTGCTCAACGTCAGTACAATGTTGCCGTTAGGCAATACAAATCCATCGCGGGTCGCATGAGGATGGGTCCAGGTCTTGTTACCTTGGCCGTCAACCATGTACGTTTGCTGGCCAAAGGCAATAAAGCTGTGCGACGGAGCGGCTGTGGTTGCCGGCTCAAATGCAGTACAGATTTTCGGGTTCGGCAGTAAGAGTAACGCAACAAAGGCAATCGGGATGGAAAGGTTCGGCTTGATCAATGCACTCATCTTAAAACTCCAGTGAATTTATGGCTTGCGAACAGATTTGCTTAGTAGCAGCAACCCAACGAAGGTGATTGCAGCGTTGACGAGCAGCGTCTCGAATCCCATTTGATAGCCCCAAAACAATGTCTTGCTTTGAGAACGCAACCAGTAAGCGAGCATCGCGGAAGCGATGCAGACGATTGGCACGGAGGGCTCCAGCGTGAATCGTTTCGTAAGAATACCAAAGGCAAACAGTCCCAATAGTGGACCGTATGTGATGGCGGCAAGATCGAGAACGGTGTTGATGATGGAATTGCTTTGGGACCAGTAAAACCACATAACCAATGCTTGGAATAACAAGGCGATGCCCAAGTGTACAAACTTGCGAATGCGTCTCTGTTTTTCCTCCGGCCAGTTGCGGTCTCTAATGCCGATCAGATCGATGCAGGTGCTGGCTGTCAATGCGGTCAACGCACCATCCGCACTTGGGAACAACGCGCTGATCAATCCGATGATGAACAACAGTCCCAGCCAAGGCGGAAAATACTGTAAGGCTAGCGTAGGAAACAAATCGTCTGGTTTGGCTGGCATCTTCGCTCCCAGTTGCTGAAATTTCAAAAACAAAAGTGCTCCCAGCAAAAGGAACAGGATGTTGGTCAGCAACATCACAACGCTAAAGACTCGCATGTTCTTTTGTGCGTCGCCCAGAGTTCGAACGCTCAAGTTTTTTTGCATCATCTCCTGGTCGAGGCCCGTCATGGCGATCGTGATAAAAATCCCACTGAGGATATGCTTGAGGAAATAGCTGTTGCTCGTCCAATCGGAATCGATGACCCTCAAGAGTTCGCCGTCCATTAGTCGCTTTGGCCAGCCGACCATGGCTGGATCGCACGCGATGTACAAAATCGTTCCCACGAGGGCTGCAAGCATGAAGAGTGTTTGCAGAGTGTCGGTCCAGACAATGGTCTTCACACCGCCTTGGAGCGTGTACAAAAAGATCATCAGCAGCACAACTCCGCTGGTAACCCAAAAAGGGATGCCGATCGATTCCAGTAAATAACGATGAATGACGTACAAGACGATATAGATTCTCGCCGTTGCACCGAGCAATCGACTGATGATGAACAAGGCGCTGCCGGACTTGTAACTGTATTCGCCAAAGCGTTCACGAAGGTACCCGTAAATACTTGTTAGTTGTTGCCGATAGTACAACGGTAGGAGCACGCCCGCAACGATCCAGTAGCCCATGACGTAACCGATTACGACCTGCAAATAAGTCCAGTGCGTTTTATAGACCGCACCGGGCACACTGATGAAAGTGACGCCGCTGAGCGAAGTCCCCACCATCCCGAACGCCACGATCCACCATAGGCTTTTGCGTTCGCCCGAATAGAATGCGTGTTCTCCAGCCCCCCTCGACGTGTACCAAGCGATCACCAACAACATGGCGAAGTAGCCGAACACGACGATAAGCAGTAGGGAGGAGTTCATGCTGGACTAGACGATGCCAAATTCTTTTTCGATCCGATCGAGTCGCGCCGTCAACTCAGAAACGGATTTCCGTAAATTGGATATTTCGGATTCAAGTTGTTGAACTTTGCTTGTCTGGGCAATTCCGCTCGAAGCGGTGGAACTCGAGGCTGTGGCGCTCGAGGTGCGATTCAACTCGGAACTTGAGTCCTCGCTGACTCCCGCCGAAACACCAGCGGCGACGCTCTTGCGGACTTGCTCCAATTCCCACTCAGGATACAGATTGTGCGAAACAACTTGTCCTCGCCCAGGTGGGCTTAACTCAACCACCAAATTCCTGCGTTTCAATTCGGCAAAAAGTTCCATCAAATGCTGAATGTCATTGATGGGTTCCATGCGCGACGCACGTGTGCGTAATTCGCCCAGCGTCTGCTCTCCTCGAAGCAGTAGTTCTGTAATAATCGCGGCTTCGACCTTGCTAATACCAAGCCAACTGTAAGCATAGTGCCGGACCTTGGTCACGCGACCAAGACCCTGCACGATGGTGAGCGCACCCAGCGATCGCATATCATCGACGATAGCCTCGATTTGTTCGACGCTATAGTTGGTGATAGGAGCGCGATTCGATTTTTGATTGCAGCCCGTACATAGTCCCGCGAAGGTCATCGGGTACGCATCGGGCGTTGTTTTCGACTTCTCCATCAGAGTACCGAGCACACGTCGTTGCTTGGCCGTCAGAGGCTTCCACTCGGTAGCC
>JBEBHM010000612.1:0-5348 GCA_040080875.1 Pirellula sp. | reverse complement strand
CATTGCAATCAGGGAGTGCTGGCAACTGCGTTTTCGTACGAAGTGGCGAAACGCGTTTGCTTTTTGACGCAGGGATCAGCGGAAGCAATGCCGAATCGCGTTTGGCTGAATATGGTTACGACATTCGCGACTGCAATGCTGTGGTCCTCTCGCACGAACACTCCGATCATATCAGTGGCGTCGGCGTGTTCCACAGAAAATTCGGTTTGCCTGTCTACGCAAATTTACGAACTTGGAACGCGACTCAAGCGAAGCCATCGATTGGTTGCATTGGAAGTCCAAATTACTTCGTATCCGGCAAACCGTTTCAAATTGGATCGCTGCGTATCGAGACATTGAGAACGCCTCATGATGCTATCGACGGCGTTTGCTTCGTGATCGAAGATGTCGAGTCCGGACAGCGATTCGGTTTGTTCACCGACTTAGGGCACGTCTTCAGCGGGATTCGAAAAGCCATCGACACTCTGGACGCGGTATTAATCGAAAGCAATTACGATGACGATATGCTGCGATTCGGGCCTTACCCCCAACACTTGAAGGATCGTATTTCTGGGAAGCGTGGACACATTTCGAACAAAGATGCTACGGAGCTTCTGGAAGCGTGCGATGCGAGTCAACTTCAGTGGGCTTGCTTGGGGCACTTGTCGGCGCAGAACAATTCCCCCGAAGTCGCCTTAGCCACTCACCGTGAGCGACATGGAGATCGTTTTCCTCTCTTCTGCGCCGATCGCTACGGTGCGTTACAACTACCGAGAATAAAAGAACCAGTATTCTCGCTCAGTGCCAGCGTTGCATCCGCTTGAAAACGGTACGACAATCCACCGTAGAATGGCAGTCAACTTCGTGGCTTTTTCGCTTCGATTGCCAATAGCACCAGTACACAGCTTCCGTCATCAATGACGTTGAGGCCAGCATCTCGAGCGGCCTGGCTTGATTGGTCATCTTCTGCTCCGGGTTGGATCCAGATGTTCTTTACACCGGCGGCGACTAGCTCGTTTCCGGGGAATAATCTATTATAGATAGCATGCAAAAGCAGATTTGAGGAGTGAGATTGCAATGGCAAGAAAAAAATCGTCTCTAGGGGGACGAATGGTTTTGACGTTGTTCATGTTGCTACTTTTGTGTATCGGCAGCGGAATGCTTCTAAGCGCCTCACGCGAGTTTATGGAATCCTTGGAAGCCTTGTCCTGGCCGACCGCCGTCGGCAAGGTAACGCGAAGCGAATTGAAAACTGAGACTCAAAAGTTTAGGACTCGATCGAGCGATGGGATTCGTCGTTCGGCTACGGAAGACATCTTTACTCCAATGATCGACTACACTTTTGAAGTCGACGGTAAAGAGTTTCAGGGTACTCGCTTAACCTCGGTGCGTGGCGGAACACTAGGTGACCGAGCCAGCGTCGAAGAGAGGCTTAGAAAGTATCCAATTGGCAAATCGGTGACGGTATCTTATAACCCAATCGATCCAGAGCAATGTTTGCTAGAACCAGGGAGTTGGGGTGGTTTCTTGCTGCTATTTGCATTGTCTTTGTTCTTGATCGTCTTTTCCTGCGCGATGCTGTTTGTGGCTTGGAGTCCAAAATACAGTCATATTATTTCTGGGCTTTAACTACGTTGTCTTGTGTGCCCGTGGAGAGTACTATTCGCCGCAGCGATCCGGTGTCGCATCCCGGACAACATTGTGAATCCGTTCTTCTTGGAAAGGCGCAGGGTGATTTCCATTTTAGAATCGATCGACTAGATTGATCATTGCGTTGATTCAAGTCGTTCCATTGTTAGGCGAGTCATTTTTCCAATAACCCCTGTACGCTTAGTGCTTACCAGTTCGTGGCCTGGTTATCATTTTTAGATAGATAGTGCGCTGCCCAACGATTTGTGAGGTCATTTGTGAGAATTCAATAGTGGATAACGTGCAGCTTGATCATGCTAGTGCTCGGATTTTCGGAGGCAACAATGGCCCAAAATACAGAATCGATCTGCGTTGTCCAATTGTTTGACTACCCCGTCTACAAAGGGGAGATTAGTGTGCGTTGGACGAGCGACATCTCAACTAAGTTTGAGCTCAAAGGTGCCGATAAATGGCTCGTAAGTCCGCATATCAAATTGCCCTCCGAAGTAGAGGGTTTCCAAATTGATGGAACCGTGACTTGGAAGCATGATAGAGCTGGCCAACAGACTTCATCGGCTTCTTCCACAGATCGCTTCGTCGATAATTCGCCCTTTGCGATCCCCAGAATCGTGGGGCAATCGCATGGAAAAATTCGTGCAGGAACTTGCTAAGCTGGAGGAGCAGCAAAAGGACCGCGATGAAAGTCCGTCGGAATTGATCGAGCCAAATGGTCCTGTGCTTCCCGCGGCGATCAAATCCGCTGAGCAGCGACTGAAATTCGCGTTGCCCGAAGAGCACAAACAATTGCTGCAAGACTACGGGGCTTGGTCCTATTCCAGTTCACGCTGCTTATCCGCTGAAGAGATCAACTTGGCCGATAAGCAAATACTTTCGATTTGGGGCTCGCCAGCTTCGGAGTTCGATTCACTTTCGGAAAAATCTAAAACTCTCTATCAAGCGAGCGTCATGTTGTTTGTCGAAGGCGGTGACGGCTACGGAGCTCTCCTTTACCATCCAACGTCCTCGGGCGGAGATTTCTACTGGATCCATCAAGATAACCTCGATCAACCAGTCAAGCTCGTCGACAACCAGGACAAGCCGCGAGACTATTCCGGTGCGATGCGATGGATCATTGCCAATCAGATTTTATTTTGTTACGACGATGCCTTCGACGGAACATTCATCGATCGAAGTTTAGCGACTGCGTTACCCTACCAACTTCGTCTCAATTTTCCATCACAAAAGCAGTTGGAGACAAAGCAACTGGAAGCAAGACTTGAAGTAGAGTGGAGTAAGTTCGAGTGAGGTGTGTGGCCCGATCCATGCGCTGCGCCTGAGAAGGCCTGAAGTAAGTCCCTGTGCTTCGCTTCGAGAGTCAGCTTCCGAAGCGAAATCCCAGTTTGACCAACCAGAATTTAGCTTTTTTCAATTGTGTTACTTGGGGACTTCAACGCCGTCCGGATTGATAAAGAACGTTCTTCCGTCATGTACCACTCTGACTTTGCCTAGATCGAAGCCTTCTACCCGCTCATACTTAACGGGGACTACGGCCTTTGCATACTCATCCAAGTAGCCATGGAGTCCATCCTTGCTGACCCGAATTCGCTTGACTTCCGGCTCATAGTATCCAACATCGTCGTAGACGAGATCGGTAATCCTGTTCCCGTTTAGATCGACAAAGCCACTTAGGGACTTTTCGTTTTCTATCTTGGTCACCTGCCGACACCACGGGCTTTGCAGCTTGACTTCATCGTAGTTCAATTCGGCGACCGTGTTCCCTTGCGTGTCTATGATCCGATGTCGATCGCCAGCCTTTACATAAGCGCGATCCTGATGAAAGGACTCTGCAAAGTCGAAATCCAAATCAAATGCTTTTTTGAAGTTCGAGTCAATATAGAAATAGACATCGTCGACGCTAACCCTAGCTAATCCGCAACTGAAGGGCTTAGCCGATTGATAGCCATCGATACTGTCGAGATTTTCTGAGGAAACATACCCATCATCCAAAGGTACAAACACGGCCTTTCGTTTGAACCGCACCACGGCAAGGCTACCAGTGATGTCGTCCACGATCGTCCTCGGACTCGGTTGAACCACTTCATTGCCATCTGCGTCAACGATCCCCTCTTGGATAGTATTCCCATTGCGAATACTGATCCTTGCAAACCCTTTTTCATTTGGTTGTTCGATTACGATCTTTGGGGGAGTCGGCGGTGGAGCCTCACAAAGGATCTGAATGATCTCTTCACCCTTGGTGGCTTTACGAATTCGCTCCCTGCGAAGCTCGGTAAAATCAGAACCCAAGTCACGTCCCAAGAATCTACAATTTGCGACGAGATCGCGCGCAGCTTCGATTCCCGTTTCCTTGCGCTCGAGCAATGTAAATTTGACTGGCATCTGCCCTGACGGATTGATCATAGCCCAAAGCCCCCCGTGTTCGTTCTTGATATCCCTGATGTCGAGTACAGTCGCGTTCGAATCAATGACAACAGGTTCAGTAACGTTCCATAGCTCTTGCACCGGTATGCGGCTAAAGCCTTGTTTGTCTGCGAAGATCAGGGCGTGACCAACGTATTTGCTTTTCGTCGTTGTTTCCCCATCGCCGTGGACTGGCTCTTCACGAGTTACTAGGATGCGAATCACAGGAAATGACAATTGGTCGATTGTCACTACTTTCGGTTTTCGAGTGCATCCAAGAAACGATCCAAGCCACGCCATACAAACCACTACAGGAAGGTATTTCAACATTTCGAGTCACCTAGTCTCCAATTCGATGGGAAGGTCTCAAGCTGGCCATTTGAACTTCACTAACTACATCTGGTTCGCGGAGTTGGACTGTTGGTCAATTCCACCGGAACGGTTTGCCCGAAAGTTTCGCAAAGATGATTATATAGAACAAAGGCCCCATGGAAACAAACATAATCGCAAATGGAGTCATCGCCACGAGCAACGCGACCAGCGGCAGGCCTGCTACGATCAAAGCGATACTGACTGCCAGTGCGATTACAGGTAGGGAAATCAGCTTCAAGAACTTTCGAAGCCCGCTCGGTCCGGTGTAGTATTTTTTTCCGTATTGTCGAACAAGGAACAGGATCATCCAGATGAGCACGATCCAAGTCAGTCCACATGCGATTTTCCATCCGCCGATACGTCCGAGCGTGTAGTCGTTGAGTCGCAGGTATCGAGCGATGAAGAAACCGACCAGTCCAAGGAGCATCGTTCCGAGCAAGTTGGATAAACACAGTTTCAGCAGCGAGCCGTAACCAAAAATTCCTGAGCACGGCAATAACTTGCTCGCCAAGATATTCCGCCAGCTCGACTGCCCAACCACAGATGATCGCAAGAGCAACGTCCCTACCAGCGTCGCGAGTAGCGCTACAACCGCATAGATGGTCGTACCCACGCCAAGCGAGAATCGCTGCTCGAGCTGCCCAATCAGGCCGCAGATGACCAGCAACGGAACGAGTCCAAGTAGACGATGAAGCAAAACCATTTATACGCTCACGTTATACGACGATTGAAAGGAGACGGGACTGCCCCAAGCGAGCCATTTCAGCGTCGACCAACCACAATTCGGCCTTCTTCATTTGTGTTACACGAGGACTTCAATGCGAACGGAGTTCTAGGATCGAGAATCATGGAAGAATCATTCGTCGAAGGATCAACCGCCAGGTATCGATCTCGGAAAGTTGGTCATTATCAGAATTACGCGTCGCGTCCCAATGACAAAACTGGTACAG
>JBEBHM010000611.1:0-5361 GCA_040080875.1 Pirellula sp. | reverse complement strand
GCTCGATTGCCGCAACACCATCCCACGGTAGACGATGGGAAACATGAAATGAAGAAACAATTAGTCCATCCGGAGATACGATTGCGCCGGACGCGAATAGCGGTCCACCCGGGATTGTCGATGTATTGGGGCATTGCACCGCAACGACTGCTGGGACTGCGTTCTCCTTAACCTTCTGAAGTCGTGATTCGAGCGACCGAAGATCGTCTATATTCCGAGGAGATGGAGTGAAGCTCAGTGTTAGAAATGACCACGCCCAAGTTGCCGCAAGTACGAGTAGGACTATGAGAAGCACGTTAAACTTAAGTCTTGAAGGCTTCAATTGCATTTATTGGCGTCCAACGGCATAGCAGCAGCGTTCCAAGCGGCATAACGGCGTGTCGACCGAGCGGCGGTCAGCAAACTCTCCATCAGGACGCTGTCGAACCGCCGCTTCGGTCCAACATTTTGTTTAAGTAAGCCGCTGGCGCGGCAGGGCTCGCGTTTACTTCACTGACAAACCGTGAACTCATAGCTTACGTAATGTCGACGATTTCTTTGTGCACAGTCTTGAACATGGTGACTCGCCTGGACACAGTGGCTCCCGTTGTCAGTGACCGTTCCTCGATGCAGCCTTCTTGTCGCGTCGCGGTCGCTGGCCATCGCTTCAGGAGTCTAACATGTCTATTGACAAATCTCATCGTTCAACCATTGCTATTCGATTTCAACAAGTCCTTCAGCTTAAAGGACTCAGCGAGGAAACGCAAATATCCTACGGTAGGGGGCTGCGGAAATTTACGGAATTCATAAGGCGAGAGCCAGATTCCGCTACCGAGGATGATCTCCGGAACTATTTGCTCTTCGTTACCGCTGGGGCTTCATGAACAGGGGCTTAGATGCTGGCTAGGCGATGCGCTTCATAGCCTCAATGATCACCAATTTCGTCTGGCCCAGAATCACTCGTGAATGACGACGCAGCATCTAATCCTTTATTTGTTGTTCGTCGCTTACGGCAGTTTGGATTCGAGCAAGCAACTACAATTTTGGCAAACCGCTCTAGCGATACTACCATTACCCCAAATTGAACGCGTCTGTGGATGACCTGGGCAATTTGGACATCCGAGATACATGAACGGCCCATCATTTTCTAGATTTATCGCCGCGACGGGTTCTGATGGTTGTGTCTGAAGGATGTCACCACGGGAATTTATCTTTAGCAATGTGCAGCAACCCATGCAGTACCGTTCAGTCTGGAACGTGCCTTCCTTGATGGAAGCAGGTACAGTTGACGAACAAACCGGGCAAGTTGCTTCGATCCGCCGCGACTGTCTTGGTGAACTGGCGTTTCCGCCCCATTCCCGACAAAAAACGTCGCCACCGGACGATCGATGCACATGAAAACGCTCACCGCAGTTTTCGCAGAAGTGCACAGCGCTCGATCCAGCGGATGTGCCTAGTGTTTCATAGCTCACGTGGGCACAGTTGGGACAATCAACGTGTTCTTTTCGAGCCAAGGTAGATTTGACATCTTGCACAGCCGCGACGGTTTTTGACTCAAGTTGCATTTCTAGGAGACTCGCGAAGCGTTCTGCGAATCGATCACTTGAAAGCATAACAAAGGTTTCGACCTCCGACTCTTGTGATAGTTCCTCTATCAGTTCGGTACGAGGTCCGATGCGTTTGTCGCCGTTAGAATCAACAATGAACCACCAGTCGTCTTTGTCATCATCCGTAACGAACACGAGTTGTTTGATTTGTGCCGACTTACACTTGTCAAGCAATTGAATCCAGAGAATCAAATCTCCGAACTTGTTGGAGTAAACGAGTCCGGCATGAACGAATGCTTCTCCTTCTTTTCCACTGTCACGAAACCCTGGTGGCACTTTGGACTCATAACGCTTTTTCCCAGCTTCCTCAATCTCTCCAAGCGCCGATTGCGACGCTGGTGGAGAGCCGACCCGACCATCGAATATTGATGTCAATTGCTCTAGGATTTTGTCAGTACTAGAAACTTGTTGGTGGCTTGTTTGTTGCGACTCCAATTCCGAATAGAATTCATCAGCCGCACACCCAATTGCCGACATTAGCTTATCAGGCTTGATAGTGGAGTGACGCTTCTTCAGTTGCAGTTTCCCAAGTTCTCCTTCTAACGAAGCAATCGCTTTCTCAACCGCTGATCGCGCCTCCTTGAATCGCTTGTTTTGCTCTGAAACGACATTAAGTCTATTTCTGTGATACTCCAGCCCCACTTGGTGCGGAAGCCACACGCGATTCTGGATTTTCGCCATTATGGACAGCAAGTCCTTCGAAGCTGCGGTAGGATACCGGTAGAGATTCAGTAGCACATTCGCGTCAAAGACGACTAACGTGGGCTCAACGGAGAGGTCTATGTCGATCGATGAAGCTGGATAGTAGCCAGGGAAATCTTTACGCATGTAGGCTTACTTTGTGACGACGAACGGCACCATTGACCGAGCCCGAGCAGTTGACTCAACACAAGTCAAAGTGGCCGATCGAGGGCTTCGTGTCCAATGGTTTGTTCTGCATCAACATCGCCAATAGACTCTCCGTTGTCAACAATCTTCGGCATCATATTGAAGAACTCGTCGCATTTGGCAACGACAAGTGAAAGATCTTCGGCGCGAAAAACCTCCGTGTAAAGACGTTCGCAACCGGCAGTTATGCAATCAATTGCGGTCCGCTCCCACAATCGTGTGCATGGCCAAGTTTTGAGTAGCTCTGCGAAGGGCGCTGCACAACGATGCGATCGAAGTCGTTCTCCAATAATCGAAGCAAACCCAACCTTGAATCTTCCAGGGTCATGAGCGGGCTCCAGTTGAACAACGTAGAAGACTCCGAATTCGATTCCAAGCGATTCTAGGTCAATGTCCTCATCGTCAGCCGGAATTGGTTTGCGGGATTCCAAATACGTTTGCAGTTGTTCGTAGCTGTCCATCGCCAAGTAGGCAATGGCCTGTCCTTTGTGATTCGAATTGCGTTCCTTGAATGTCTCCATCCCGAGTCGAGTCAGAATCTTGAACACAGTTTGCTTTGACAAACCGAGGGCCTGTGCTGCGTCGATAACTGAGATTCGATCCTGTGTCATGTCACTCTTCGATTCAGAACGATTGCGATCAGCGAGGCCGAGGAGCTGACTCTACGCAAGTCAAGAATGCTCGTTCGAGGCCTTCGTCTGCATCGCTTGGTTCTGCGATAGTCTGACTTGGTAACTTCGAATGTGCAAGTTTGACGAGGCCGGCAACGCCTGCCCATGGCAGTACAATGTAAAGTGTCGCTGTTGTGATCGCTTGAATGCAAGCTTCAAGTCGGTGCAAAGCGGTTAGGGGATTTTGCGTCCGCGCCAAAGTTACCGGATCAAGTGGATTCGCCATCGCTAGGGTAAACTTGTCATAGAATATGAATGATGCGGGTAGTGCAAATAGCAGCGACCAAAGAAATCCGTTGCGAGCCCCCGTAACGAACGGTGCAGCCCTGCGTGACACGAAATCAGCCTGCGATGAAGTTGTAGCCTCGTATGGATTACTCATCTATTTCAAACCTCAGCCCAAGCAGAACGCCAAAAAACACGCGGTTGCGGCCAAGTGACTTACCATCAGGAAACGCGCGACCCGCAACTCGCGTGCATTTTTTTGTTAGGCCATTTCGTGTGCACTGAATATGCATGTTTCTAGCTCATGGTAGACCGGCATTCCTGGTGCGATCAATTGCGCAAGGTTCAGCTTGAATACCTCGGAATTTATTGGGATTGTAAGATTGCAAAAGTTTCGGAAGAAACCAATTGAATCTTTGACATTTTGGTTTGCGATATCGGTGACGAAACCATCGTAGGATGCTTCGTCGAACGACAGTCCTTCCTGGTGACAGTACTTCTGCAACACCGACTTGTCCAAGAGATAGTTCTCGATCTCCCAGCGATTTAGGACGCGATGATTCGTAGGATTGTTTTCGAGGTACCTACGACGATCAACATCTGTTGTGGTTCGTCCTGATGCCATGTCCCGATCTTTGAGCACGAGTATCTCAAGATCATCGAAGACCTTGTAAAGGATTTTGATTGCAATTTCACTTCGTTGGTCTAGTTCCGTATTACCACCACTTGAAACGAATACCGTATCAGGATAAGTCTCGGAGAAGATTGCATTCAGCACCAGAGCATCAAGCCCCTTTTCGGAGTTATTCGGTCCGGGCGAATGCTTTCCCTCGCAATACACAATCTGTCGAGGCGCGATCAGGTGAACTAAGTCGTCTAAAGCCGTTCTGAAAATTCGAAGCCAATTTTTCCGTGTGGGCCGCATTGGTGTGACCACCTTCGTTCCGGAAAAGTAGTTATCCTGAGAGAAATCCAGTACGTGCGACTTGTCACCCAGTTCTTCTTGAACAGCACGAAGAAATCCAATGCTGTGCGTTGCGACCCATAATTGACAGGATTCCGGAATCAGTTTCTCGATTTCTACAAGTAACTTTCGCTGGACCGCAGTATTCAAGTGGAGTTCCGGCTCATCGATACAGAACACAGTTGAATCGTATTCCTTCGTCTTCACCAAGACATCGAGAACGATGTCAATGACCTCCTTCTCCCCAGCGGACAGATTGGCGTATGGGAAATTCTTTGTGTTGCCTCTGCTGAAATACAACTGCCCCTGTCCCTCTACAATGTTGCCGAGACCGGTTAGCTCAATATCTAAAATTTCTGAGAGGACGGCGTTCACCCTGCCGAGAAGTTCCTCGCGAACCTCCGTCCCAGTTTTGCTACCCGCAGAGAATTCAGAATATGCGATACCAAGAAGCCGCTTATAGTTTGTTTCCAGTCGTCGGTCTAACGAAATCGAGCTCGTTGGTTCGTCTTGCCCATTCATCATTTCGGGCAGTTTTTCAAGGCGTTCAACACTGAGTTTGGCCGTATATCGATAGGCAGTTCGGATATAGAAACTCTTGCGGGTCAGAGGAGGTCCAACCGTGGCAATTTGTATCGCCTTTGCACGGTCATATTCGGTCGATCTCAGTTCTGCGTCGTCATAGAAGAAACTCTTCGAGAAGAAATCAGGATTTTCTGGTCGGCCATGCGAGCGAAAGTTCTTAAGTGCCTCTTCAAAGGCATCGAATACCGAGCTTTTTCCGCAACCGTTCGGACCGACTAGCACGACAATTTTTCTAGGATCGGGGCCAAGTTCGATCGTAAGGTCATCAAACCTTTTGAACTTTGTTAGACGTACGGATCGGAGACGCATAATTCTTCTGGCCTAACGCCCCCGATGACCGAGCGGGGGCAAGTAAATTTTCCATCACGAAGCGGCCGATCCCCCGCTTATTGTTATCCGCACATCATATCTGATGGCCTGAGCGGGAGCCATCCTCCAGCTC
>JBEBHM010000610.1:0-5364 GCA_040080875.1 Pirellula sp. | reverse complement strand
AATCAGCCTGCACCGAATCAGCCTGCACCGAATCAGCCTGCACCGAATCAGCCTGCACCGAATCAGCCTGCACCGAATCAGCCTGCACCGAATCAGCCCACACCGAATCAGTCCACACCATATCTGGCGAACAACAATCCTCAATTGATGGTCGGGCAAGCGTATCCGCCGCTTCCCAAAGAATACCAACCCGTCGTATCGCCCAACTCCGTGCCCCTTGCGATCCCTGCCTACGAACAAAATGCAATAGACAACCAGCAAGCGGGTGGTGGCTACACAGGCACACAGCAGGCCATTCGACAGCCGAACGCAACGGGATCGAATCGATACCAAGGAGTGATGATTCAACAACCTGCGACTTCTACGGCTAAAACGCCGTACACGCCGATTTATCCGCCCCAAATACCAGCCCAAAGTGGTAACTCGATTGGCTATCCACCAAAATAGTCATTGCAACACGACTGACCGAATGGAATCGAAAATGAGCGAAGTGAATCAAGCATTCTTGAGAGCCTATCTGAAGAACCGCACTCAAACGCCACCTAATAACGCGAATGCGAACTCTGACCTGGGTGCGGTTCCTTCGTCTCCATACATACAACAACAGCCTGTTCGAACCGTGGCTGAGCAACCGTTGGCTGAGACCCAGTATGCTAGGCAGCAGCCTCCATATGCCGATTCTGGCAAAGTGCCAGCTCGGCAACGTCCCTTTGGGACGGACCCTGCGCGCCGTGCGTCCGAGCAAGGACGAATTGTGCGTGTTGACTCAAGTCACGCAAGCAACCGAGTTACTCAATCCCCAGCAATTCAATCCCCCGCAATTCAATCCACTTCTCTACGAACGCCGGCAGCAAATCCTAATGCGACGACGACTCGCGATGTTCGCACCATCCAGGCATCCGCTCCTGTTGCGCCTGCGCGACAAGGCGTCTGGAGCCCATTGGGCGTTGAACGAGGCATGAAGGCGATGGAATCGGTGTCGATCCCAGCAGTTGTCAGCAACGGTGTCCCGTCGGTAACCCCTGAGGCGACTAGGCATCGGCGCTCCACGCAACCCTCCAATCCACCTCAAATCCGCCAACAGTTGAACGCACCAAGCGCTCAATACGATCAAGTTATGTATGTCGATGGCTTGGGTGGAGCTCCCAGCACCCCGTACCTTCCGACTCGACACACTCAGCATACACTTGACGAAATCACCGAACCCATCGCCTTTGGGACGGGACTGACCGCAGCGCAACCCGTTGTCAATCGATCCAATCGATCCGTTGGTCGTCCGCCGGCTGCTGCTGAGGCATTACCGCAGCATCCCTCGGAGTTTTCGGATCGCAATCGAAACACACCTCAGTCTGTTCAGCCCAGTCCATCCGAGAACCCGGTCAATCGGCGATTCGATACTCCACATGTTGGTCACCAAACTGCAGCAACACAAGCTGTACCAGTAGCACCAACAGCGGCAGCACCAGCACCAGCACCAGCACCAACACCAACACCAACACCAGCACCAGCACCGGCAGCACCTGCACCGGCAGCACCTGCACCATCGCTGGCAGCACCGAGTCAAACGATAGCATTCGAAGCGAGGAACGCCGAGCTGCCTATTGCACCAGTTGCCGAAGTTGCGCCAGTCGACGTTGCGGCACGCGCAGACTCGACTCATCGCACCGCACCGCCGACCGCTCAGCCAAAACGTGACCCAATTCAGAGACACGCCTCGGCATCGAGGCTGTCTCGATTTGGGGATGCTCCCGCGACCAAGGAACAGGAATCCTTGCCGCTCCCCGTCGCGTTCACGCCAAGCTGGGAAGTGGATACGTTTTATTGGCCGGAAGTCGTCAAGCAAATAGAAAAATCGCATTTGACTGCGTTTCAACAAACTGGCAAACATCTGAGCCTCGCCAATCGAGACGGCCTTAAAGTCATGGCCATCACCAGTGGTGAACGGGGTGTTGGCCGAAGCACCGTCGCAATGCATATGGCTCGCTGCGCTGCATCCAACGGCCTGCGTGTTGCCTTAGTAGACGGAGATACCTATTGTCCGAGCCTGATCGACCAGCTGCGTTTAGACATTCAGCACGGATGGCAAGACTGCTTGTTCGAAAACGTTCCCTTGTCGGAAGTGGCAGTTCATTCGATCGCAGACCGTATCACGCTCTTTCCTTTAACTACCGTTATTCCGCCAAATCAAATGCATGCCAATCTCCATCGCATGGCCAAGATGATCAAACGCATCTCGACCGCGTTTGATATCGTGTTCATCGATGCAAGCCGATTGAACTTAGAGCAACGCGACTTGGTCGGAGTTTCGCAAGAATCGATTGTGGATGCCGCTATTGTCGTCGTGGACACCGAATTGAGCATCAAAGAGAAGGTCGATTCGGCCGTCAGCATCCTCCAGGGGATGGGTATCTCGTCCATCGGATTGGTCGAGAATTTCCAGTCCTGATATTATTGTTCCTTAAATCATCCAGGATTGAATTCCATGTACGAATCCTATTGGGGATTTCAGAGCCGACCGTTCGAAAACCGCGCGGACTCACGCTTTTACTTCCCTTCGGAATCTCACCAGGCCGCGCTGCTCAAGCTTACGTATGCTATTGAATCACGTCGTTCGGTAGCCGTCGTATGCGGCGAATCTGGGTTAGGCAAAACGATGTTGCTGGACTCGGTCATCGCCCAGTTGCCTGAATACGTTGGCCCGGTGGTGCGTGTGGTCTATCCTGCGATGCCCGCAGAGCAGTTGATTCGATACATCGCCAGACAGATGGCACCTCATGAAGGCTCCGATACGTACGGTGGAATCGGCGAGTCGATCGAGACAATTGAACGAATGCTTCGGCATAATATCGGAAACGACCAACACACTCTGATCGCGATCGACGAAGCGCATCTGTTAGACAGCAATGGTTCGCTCGAGCCTCTGCGGCTACTGCTCAATCTAGCCACAGGGCTGGCGGGCTCGGAGTCGTCGATGACTCTCGTCCTCGCCGGAGCATCGAACCTGCTCGCCCATTTGGCTCGATATGCTGCTCTCGAGGATCGTGTGGCTGTCCGGTGCGTACTGGAACGATTCAATTTCGAAGAGACCGCAGCCTACATGCAACATCGACTCAAAATCGCTGGTTGGCACAAGCCCGTCATGTTCGAGCGCGAGGCGATTACTGCAATTCAAGAACTTACCTTGGGCGCTCCTCGCCGCATCAATCGCCTATGCGACCTAGCATTGATGGTCGCATTTGCTCAGGATCGTCAACGGATCGATTCAACAACCATCGAGCACGCTCACTTCGAACTGTCCGCTCGCACCAAAGCCGCCTAGCCAAAGTAATACGATTAATAGAGTAGAACGATTGTCCCAATCGTTGCCCCTGCAATCGTTATCTGAGCAATCGTTATCTGAGCAATTGGGGACAATTGCTCTACTCTTCCCCCAACGCAGTCGCCAACTGTTTTGCTCCCCCCGCAATCGGCAACGAAAGAGTTGTTGCGTCCAAGTCGACGACCAACTCCGTTCCCGGTTCCGGCCAGAGCGTGAAATCTCGATCGCTTGAAAAGATCATGAAACCGATCTGTTCGCCAGCTTTGACCACCTGATCATCGGGCTGCAAATCGAACGTGACTGTTCGAAACTCGCCTGGAACCAAGGGCTCCTGTTGCGTTAAGGAACGATAGTTCTGCGGGTCGGCCCAACCTCGCGTGATGACATCGTCCGTAATGCGCTCGCTATCTGTCCAAGGGAGCGACACCAACCACACCGAAAGACATGCACTAGATTTATTGCAAGCCAATCGGACGCTAACTTTGGGGGTGCCTGAGATGTGGATCTCTTGCTTGAGCGGTTTGGTGGCGTAGAGCAACCGATGATTGGACCACTCCGCCTTGGCAAGCGCAGCTCCCGAAAAAGAAAAATTATCAACAAGGGTTTCGTTGCCGTCGGCGGTCCCGACTCGAGGACCGTCGGAAATGACGAGACCTCCGATCGAGTGCCCTCCGCGAATGGGTCTTAGCCCGACTCCCTCCGAATCGGAATGCGGGTAATTTTTGTATGCAGTGGGTTCGGAACGCATCGTCCCTTCTCGCACAATCCACGACTGAGCATCCTTTTCAACGTTGTTGTTGATCCCGTACAAATAATGTGTGAACCATCGATTCATGAGTTTGATCGGGGGCGGCCCGCCGTGGCCACCTTGATGCATATAGAGCTGAGTGGGTATGCCGCGCGCTTTGATGGCAGAATAGATGCGTATGCTGTGTTCCGGCATCACATTCCAATCGTTGAACGCGTGCGACATCAGCGTCGCGGCCTTCATCGGACCCAAATCGTTGGCATAATCTCGCTTGGCCCAAAACTCGTTGTAGTCGCCATGGGTACGATCGAAACCGTTTTTCATTTCGATGTCGCGAATATTGCAGTCACAATAATCTCGTTTAGCGGGATCGCCGCTATTGATGAAGTTATATAAAACATCGATGTCTTCGCCCATGTACCCGCCGGGGTGCCGCACCAGGCCATTGGATCGATAGTAATGGTAATACGATGTGTTCGGTGCCACCGGAATAATCGCTGCCAATCCATCGACGCCCGTCGTGGCGGCTGCCAACGCCAACGTGCCGTTGTACGACGTGCCTGTCATCCCGACCTTGCCCGTACACCAAGTGGCAAGAACCGGTTCATTGCCATCCGGTGTCAAAAATCCTTTGGCCCGCCCATTGAGCCAGTCGATCACCGCCTTGGGGGCAAGCGACTCATTGTCGCCTCCCACCGTCGGGCAACCTTGCGAGAGTCCCGTCCCGGGTGACGAAGAGTGCACCACAGCAAAACCGCGAGGTACCCATTCGCTGAGATGCTCCCGCGACAATACCGGTCGCAAACTCTTTTGAGGTAATGCGGGTGGTGTTTCGTGATCTTTGGGAATTCGGCCTAACTCTTGACGGGGATTCCACATATGGGCCTTCTGCGTTGAACCCATACCCGCATAGTAAGGACTGGATTGATAGATGGCAGGAACTTTCAGCTGTTCTGTATCCGTCTGTTTGGGACGAGACACGGACACATGCATGCGATCCAGCTTGCTATCGTTGTCGGAGTCAAACTCGGTCTCGACCCATAGATCGTGCTGAATCCAATCTTTCTTGAATGCTTCGACGACCTGTGCTTCACCATCTAGGAATTTGGGAACAAATGGCTCGTCGCCATACAAATCCCCTACGCAACTCACTGCGATGATCCAAGCAACCGGCGTCAAAAATCGACACTTCTCGCTGATCGCCAGCATCTGGTTCCCAGGCTCTGCCTGGGAACCAGATGAATTGCAGGCTCCGCCTGCCTTATCAACGTTGAATTCATCGATGCAGGAGGCAGAG
>JBEBHM010000609.1:0-5373 GCA_040080875.1 Pirellula sp. | reverse complement strand
TATCTCACAAAGAATATGGGACGGGAGGGACGATTTGTTCGCGAAGACTTTCGATACGAAATGTACGAACATGGAATCGCATCTCTGTCTCTTAGCGAAGCGTGTGAAATGACAGGTGACACGTCTTTGTTGCCGTCGGTTCGAGCGGCTATTGACTTCATGATTCGAGCCCAACATGCCGATGGCTCATGGGGATATGTGCCGAATGCGTCGGGCGATCTCTCGATTGTAGGTTGGCAAATGATGGCCCTCAAGAGCGCTAGCAAAATCGGAGTTCGAGTTGATCCCAAGGTCATCGAAAGGGTTGATGCCTTCATGGACGGCGAACAGAGCGATTACGGTTCCTACTACGGATATCGAAGCTCGCAGCGAGATCCATGCATGACATCGATCGGCCTATTGCTGCGTCTGTATCGTGGCTGGCCTCGATCCGATCCACGCATCATCAAGGGTGCGGATTATGTTGCAGATCTTGGCCCGTCCACCAACGGGATCTACTACAATTACTATGCATCGCAGCTCTTGTTTCATTTGAAACATTCCGACTGGGAGGATTGGAATCGAATGAATCGAGACTATTTAGTCCGCGAACAATCGCGAGACGGGCACTCCAAGGGGAGTTGGTACATCGGCAAGAGTCACTTCAATCAAGTCGGCGGCCGATTATATTGCACCGCGATGGCGACGTTGTCGTTGGAAGTCTATTATCGATTTATGCCGATCTATGACGAGATTCGATACGATGACTTTGCGTTGTAAGACGGACTGTTAGGCGAGCAGGAGTCGGTCAACTGCCAGCGTCGATGCCTCCGTACTTAGGAACGTTTGGCTCTTTGATTTCTTTGAGCAATCGCATCACGATCTTATCGGTACTCATCCCTTCGGCTTGAGCTTGAAAGTTGGTACTAAGGCGATGCCGCAATACTGGAATTGCGATCTTTTTGACATCTTCGATAGCGACACTAAAGCGGCCATCCATGGCGGCGATGGCCTTTCCAGCTTGAATTAGGAACTGCCCCGCTCTCGGGCCGGCTCCAAAATCGAGAAGTTCTTTAACGAACTCGGGCGAGTTGGGTTCACCGGGTCGGGTCGCTCGAACGATCGCGACGACATACTTCACGAGGAACGGGCTGACAGCCACGCTGGTGACGAGTTTTTGAATGTTCATGATGGCTCGCGCCGATAGAATCTTGGCAGCTTCGGGACGATCCCCTTTTGTGGTTGCCAGGAGAATTTTTTCTTCCTCGTCGGCGCTCGGATATCCGACTTTGATATTGAACATGAAGCGGTCTAGCTGGGCTTCGGGCAATGGATAGGTGCCTTCTTGCTCGATTGGGTTTTGTGTTGCGATGGCAAAGAACGGTTCGGGCAATTGATAGGTGTTCCGTCCTACCGTGATTTCCCGTTCTTGCATAGCTTGAAGCAGAGCAGCCTGGGTCTTGGGTGGCGTGCGATTGATTTCGTCCGCCAGCAGGATGTTGGTGAAAATGGGGCCTTCGACGAATCGAAACTCCCGTTTGCCGTGAGAATCCTCTTCTAAAACGTTGGTGCCGGTAATATCCGAAGGCATCAAGTCCGGGGTGAACTGAATTCGTTTGAAATTGACGTCCAGGATCCTTGCCAGCGACGAGACCATGAGCGTTTTGGCTAGGCCGGGGACGCCTTCGAGCAAGCAGTGGCCTCGAGTAAAGATGGCAGCAAACAATTGTTCGATGACGTCGTCCTGGCCGACAATCATTTTGCCCAATTCAAGTCGCATTTGGTCGCGGTGCTCGCGAAACTCACGCAACAAGTCTCCGATACTTTTTGCTGGCTTTCCTACTGGAGCGTTGGACACGTTTTGATTGGGCTCTGGTTGCTATGAGTTTTTTGGGATATCGCCCTGATAGATTTGCCAAGGTCGAGCAGGGCTATTGTCCGGGGTGAGTGCTTTCCTAGCAAGTAGCCTGCATGCGATCGGCAGGTGCTGGCATTTTATTTTGTTTCCGCTTTTGCTCTCGCAATGACGAAGTCCACGAGGGGCTGGCAACGAAAGAAGCCTTCCCAAAAATTATGGCCTTGGCCTTGGCTCACGATGAGTTGAACAGAACTTTCAGCCTGCGATTGTTTGTAGGATTCGGCAAAGGCGGCGGAGTTCTCAGCAAGTGGGACAACCGCGTCGATATCCCCATGGATCATGAGGGCAGGCAGTTTGGCTTTGGCAAGGCTGGAAACGCGGGCGATGGGATTCAGTTGATCGATGCGTGTTTCCAATTCGGGCACGGTCATGCCATAGGCTGCAGCGACCTTTTCCAGCTTGGGATACGTACGAAAGTCGAAGACGGGATAGATGCCAGCCAAGCCCGCGAAGCGTTCTGGATGGTCACATGCCCACGAGGTGACCCAAAGTCCACCGCGACTGCGTCCAAGTAAGCATGGCTTTTCTGTAAAACCTCGCTTGGTCGTCATGTCTCGGTAGAAGGCTTCGAAGATTTCTTTCGAGTGGGGACTGCCATAGGCCTCTCCCACGTCGATGCCGGCCACCGCAACCCCAGCAGCGAGGAACTGTTCATGCATCCACATTTCGTGTTTGTCGGGATAATTTGGAAGCGTGGGTGCATAGAAGACCCAAGGTTGAGGACTGCTTCGGAGCGATTCCTTGGGCCAAAAAATAAAGGCAGGCCGTTGCTCGACAACGAATGTTTCACTGGGCAGGATGCGTGGTGTAACCGATTTGTTTTCCTGCGCCCAAGATGTCGATGCGACAAGTGCAAGGGTTGTGCAAACGAACAGGTACTTGAGAGAGGGCTGCAAATCGCAATTTAGAAACGGCATTTTAGGTACCTTTTATGGATTGAGAGCTGAGGTGCATGATACGGTAAGCGCTGGGCTTGCGTCTCGGAATGGCCGGGTGAAACAAGCGTTGACTCGAGTTTGTAAGATATGTTCTTGTTCGATCCGAAGATTCATGGATCGCAAATACAGGAACCCTTCGATCTCCTTTTCGGTTAGTGCTGATGGCGTTTCCGGTGTGTGGCCTGTGCCTGGAGTCGCAAGATGTTCGAACTCACGTATTGTTTCCAAATCCATGAGCATGCTCACGGTTTGTGGATAGTGACGTCGCAACCTACCAAGGATTTCGAATCCCTGAACGTCGAGGTCCCCCCAATAAGTAATGGGCGTTCGTCGAAGCCACTCGATGTCAAACAATTGCGTTACTCCATCTCCTCTTCCGAAAAACGCGATGCCCCGTGCCAAGGCGGGCAAGGTCAACAAGTTTACTTGGTTTTCGACGATAACGATGCGAACACTATCAACACACAGGGATTCAATCTCGCGAGGTGGCAACGATAGCTCCGAAGTGAAAAGATTCAGTTCGGCTTGAAGCGTCGGATCGAGGATGCGCGTCAAGACATGGCGTTCAAAGAATCGAAAGCCGTAACGTCTTTCAAAATCCCTCGGATCGCATCCGCAGTCGATGGCTTCGTCCGGCAGGAGTATGTCTAACCATGCGGTCAATATCGACTCGTGATTCTTGATCAATTTGGTTGGGACAGGCAGCGGCAATTCTCTCGCGAAACAGCCTGGACGAGGGTATCGTTGCAAGTGTTCGGACACCGTCATCAGATCGTCGACGACCTCGATGCTCAAGGGTGCCAAGACCTTCCATGCCCTACGCAGCCAAGGTTCTAGTTCGGGCAATCGATCGCGAATACGCGACACTTTCTTTTCAAGTGATCGGAAAGCGGTCAGGTTGCCGGTGAGTTTCAGCAAATCCGTGAGCGATTCGATGGTGATGGCTTTCGGGAAGAAATCATTTTCGCCATGTTTTCTTGAGTTTCGACTTTCCCATTCCACCGAATAGCCGTAGCCGATGGTTTCCTTGGCCGATTGGCGCAGTGCATGCACGTCCCGAATGTTGTCGGATCGGGTTTCGGAAAGCTTTAGATTCGCGGGAATACGCCATGGGTAACGATGCTCGTCATCCCCTGCGAGCCATGCGTCTATCGCTTGCGGGTAGAGTCGCTCGGCTTTGTCTCGAATTTCAGTTGGCGAAATCAAGCGACCCTCACTTAGTGCTCTAAACGTTTAATCGCAACAGCGTTCAACGAACCTCGCATCGTAACAATCTCGTTTAATTGATAGCTGTCGACGTTCATGACGGTGAGCACGCCTTTGGCTAACTGTTAAGCGACTACTTGAACAGTAATTCGTCTAACCGCCTAACCGTCAAGCGTGCTATCCAAAGCTCTTGCCGAGCGCATCCGCAATGACTTTGCAGCGTTGCATCATGGTAACGAATTGCGCAAAGTCGAGCGACTGGTATCCATCGCTCATGGCCTTTTCTGGGTTGGGATGCATTTCGACAATGAGGCCGTCAGCCCCGGCTGCAATGCTCGCCGCCGCCATATCGGTTACGAGATAAGAATGCCCAGTGCCGTGGCTTGGATCTACGATCACGGGCAGGTGAGTTTTGCGATGTAGGTAAGGGACTGTCGCCAGCGGCAGAGTGAAGCGTGTGTGCGATTCAAATGTGCGGATGCCGCGTTCGCATAGCATGACGTCTGGATTGCCTTCGTTGAGGATGTATTCAGCCGCAAGCAACCACTCCTCGATCGTTGCGCTAGGACCACGCTTGAGCAACACGGCTCGGCCGGATCGTCCAACGGCTTCAAGCAAGCGATAGTTTTGCATATTGCGGGCACCGATTTGCAGAATGTCAGCGTATTTGGCAACCAGCTCCACGTCTTCCGTGCTCATGACTTCGGTAACCACGGCTAGTCCGGTTTCTTGTCGAGCCAGAGCCAGAAGCTTCAGGCCGTCTTCCTTCATCCCTTGGAAGGAATAGGGGCTGGTTCGCGGTTTGTAGGCACCGCCACGCAACGCGGTGCCTCCCGCATCGCGTACCGCGCGAGCGCAGGCCACAATTTGTTCTTCGCTTTCCACCGAGCAGGGGCCGCCCATGACACCAACCGCACCGTTTCCAGTGCGAAAGTTCAAGACTTGAATCTGGCTTGGTTCCGACCGCAACTCGCGCGAGGCCATCTTATATGGAGCCAAGATCGGCAATACCTCGGAGACACCGGGATAGCGTTCAAACGATTCGACCTTGATTTTTCGTTCGTCACCGACCGCCGCGATCACGGTTCTTTCGGTGCCGCGAATCACATGAGCCTTAAGGCCGAGTTCGGTTACTTGGTTTGCAACGTGCTCGATTTGAAGTTCGGACGATGATTTTTCCATCACGACGATCATGGGATTGGCTGCTCCAGAAAGGAGAACGAGTCGGGCTCGTTCGAGGCAAAAAAAAACCTCAAGGTGTTTGGCCTTGAGGTTGGAAATTTACTTTGTTCGATGTCGATTAGCGAACGGCAAAACCCCACAGGCCCGACG
>JBEBHM010000608.1:0-5374 GCA_040080875.1 Pirellula sp. | reverse complement strand
CCAGATCTTCGACATCGACAATACTCTCGCGACTGCCATGATCGACCGGCTGATGCATCACGGGGAGGCGATCTTAATTCAAGGAGAAAGCTACCGAACTAAAGACGGAACCGAAGAATAAAACAGCCCGCGGAACTTTATAGCCAACGAGCAATCACACAATTGTGTGATAACTTTCTCTAGCCAAGTAGTACATCGACTACGGATTGGCAGTTCGCGAATTGAGCAAGTGGTAAAGAACAAGAATCCACTCTCAACAGGACTGAATCGCTACCCAGTACGCCACTTCATTCATTGAGATGAAACCAGGTGGATGAAACCAGTATCGAGTGACGTGTAGGCGAATCCGAGATCCATCCCTTGTACTTGTAGAGCTGTACTACAGAGCTTTCGACCCCATGCGTCGCTCCTCTGTCCCCAAGCCACAACCGAGTCGCGATGCATTGTCGGAGTGCCGACGTCACAACGACGGCGATGCGAAAGGTTCGATTGACTCAAGGAACTACCGCCAAGCAATGCCATCGCGGCGGTGCTGTTAGTCAACATGAACGTTGTGTTGCTCGATCTAGCGGAACCCTCCGTTACCGCGACATTCGTTTCGAAGAAAAGCAACCAACCGATCGATACGAATACTGGCAACAGGCCGAGCAACCTACACAACGGTCAAGTTCGCTTCAGCGCCGATGGCAATCTCATCATAGCCTGGGGAATTGGAAAGGGATTTCAAGTTTGGGATTGGAAAACGGGTACGCAAAAATTCTCCACGGAGTTTGCCGACAATTGGAGCGTGTACCATTTGGCGGTATCGCCTACGGGGGACCGGCTAGCCCTCGTCAACGACGAAAACAATCGACTTGCCATGGTTGATTGTACCGATGGACGAATCGTCCGCGAGTTCGAGCATGCGGCCAAGATTCGTTCGGTCGAATTCGCCGCATCGGGAAATGAAATTTTGACCGCATGCGACGATGGTCGGGCTCGGATCATGAATGTTTTGGCGAGTGATGGAAAAACGATCGACTTCGTTCACAACAAGAAAGTTCTCGATGCTTGTTTTTCGCCAGACGGCTCAAGCATTGCTACGCTGACCAACGAAATGCGAGTCTATCTGTGGCGCGTTCGAGATCGACAATGGGCAATGAAGCCAATGTCCGTTCCCAAGGGGACGCAAGAGTTACTCTTTAGCCCCGACTCAAACTATTTGATCACGATGGGCTTCGGCAAAGCTAACGACTCAAGAATTCTCGATCTGAGCTCCTTCGATGGCAACCGCAAACTAGATCTGAAATATGTGACGATGCTAGGTGAGTTGCTTTCAGCCAAGTCGATCGGCGACGGAACCGTCGTCAACTTAACCTCTGCTGAATGGTTCGATCGGTGGAGGAGATACGAGGAAGCATGCTTGAGACAAGTTTTCAGCGCCAAGGAGCAAAGCACTTCCGAACAGGACGAAAATCACTTTTGATCGGTACTCCCCCACTTAGGATGCGATTATTTGAAGGGGACTGCTGACCAAGGACTGGTGTCGAAAAGCCAACTACAAGGATGCTGCCGAGCAATACATATCTCATTTTATATACCTCGATGGTTTGGGCGATACAAGTCAAAGATGTTTGGAGGATAGACCTTGTCGTATCCTATTGAATAGCGTTAAGCAAACAGCAGCTAGTGCGTGCCAAGAGAACGGTTTGCCACCTTGCAAGCTGCGTACCGGCATACGTGTCGGAAACTGGTCGAGGCCACTCGCTCAAAAGTATTGCTAAAATTGAACTCTAAACCGGTTAGAACAACTGCTTATGTTTAGGAGCCCAACTTGAGCACTACTTCTCGTTCCCTCGTGTTTTCCGATGGCAGCTCGAACAAATTCTGGCGCATCGAACTCGATGGGGCTTCGCATACGGTCACCTTTGGCCGAGTTGGTACGTCCGGTCAGTCGCAAACCAAGAATTTTGACTCGGATGCAGATGCGAAGAAGTCCTACGACAAACTCGTTGCCGAAAAAACAAAGAAAGGTTACATCGATGATGGGTCCTCGACGACGGTTTCCCCTTCCACAACCACCACATCCCCTCCTGCTCAGCCAACGCCTGCAAAGAAAGCTGCCGGTTCTGCTAAATCGGCCAACAAAGCAACTGCAAAACCGGACACCGAGGATGCCGAAGCAACGACAACGCTGCCCGCCACATCTTCGCCCATTGCTCAGTCGTCAATCAGTGTGTCCGTTAATCGCCAGATTCTGCTCTCAGAACCCGAGTGGTTGCTTGCGTCGTTTCGCAATCGCGAACCGCTTGAACGAGGAGTTCCCAAGGCCTTTGATCTATCGGCGTGTCAAAAGAAACTGGCAAAGTTGAAGACAACGAGCTACGGATGGTATGTCGATTGGTCTTGTGTAAATTTGCCACCCTCGATGAGTCGGGAAGAATCGCATTTTTGGTTGGATGCTATTACTCGCGGCCGCGACGATCGTATCTCGAGCATGTCGGATTTTGCACAGAAAGTCGCATCTGAGAAACACGATGGAAAAATCGACCTGGACCGGGCTTGGAAATTGATCGCCAAAAAGAACCGACAGGTTTCTTCCATTTGTATGATCCCGCTCATCAACCTTTTCCTGGTACATGAAATCGTCGAACGTCTATTGATTGAGCTCAATACACCTGCCTCCAAGAATTCCGAATTCGTTCTGGCTATTGCGGAAGGTTTTGCTCGGCACGTCGTACCTTATCTGACCGAACAGGAGAGGAAGAACGTAACCAAGTTAGTTTTGGAATCATTTGTTTTATGTACTACCGCCGCTGGCTCAGGAACCCCCTTCCCGATATCGCATTACATGTTAGCTGCGCTCGGGTCGCACAAAGAGGTTCTTGGGATCGTGCAAGGCTGGGCTGACACAGCAAACTCAACCAATCCTTACACGCAGCATTATGAGAGACCACAGTTTCTGCTGTTTGGACTCGCCTCCGCCGAACTCGTCGAGTCGGAATGGCGAAGACTGAAGCTTGACTTCAACGATATCGAAACAGTCAAAGGATTTCTTGCGTGCACCGAGTACTCCGCTCTCGATCTCATCGCGGATAGCGTTTGCCGTCGCACCAACAAAGAGGATTCAGAAACCATCCTTAAAGGCCTCGCACTCGTTCAAGCTCCCGAAGCAGCCGAGCCGATGCTTCGATGCCGAGTCGAATGCCGGGCACCACAATTGGCACGTGAGTGGCTCGACAAGAACGTCGGACATGCAGTCAATGGTTTGATCAAAACCGCAGCAGGAACCGGAAAGCTATCGGATGCTGCGATCGACTATTTGAGGCTTGCACGGAAACAAGGGCATACGGAAATAATCGAGGCCGCCATCCAAGCGTGCGACGATCAAACGGCCGCTGCAAAAGTGCGATCCCTTGTATTGGACTTCGTGGAACGCATCTACCATCCGCTGACCGATGCCGATACGCCGAAGTGGCTAACAGCGGCGCTGGCGGCTCAAACGGCCACGAAGAAGAAACGACCAAGTTGGGCGACACCAGCCAACTTGCCGCCGTTGATTCTGGGTGACTTGCGCCTGAGTGATGCCCAGGTCGATGCCACTCTTCAAGCGCTGGCTGAAACAAACGTTTCTGAATCCAACGAATTGCTCAAGGCGTTGCGAGAGCACATTACGAAAGCGTCGCGTGATGAGTTCGCTTGGAAGGTGTTCCTGAGCTGGCAAAGCGATGGTTACCCAAGCAAAGAAAAATGGGCCATGGGCACCATAGGTCACCTGGGTGACGATGAATCTGTGCTACGACTTACGCCGATGGTCAAGATTTGGCCGGGCGAAAGCCAACATCAGCGCGCAGTGTTCGGGCTCGAATGTCTCCGGGCTATCGGCAGCAGTACCGCGCTCATGCAGCTATCGGGCATCGCGCAAAAGCTCAAATTCCAAGGGCTCAAAGCAAAGGCCGAGCTGTTCGTAAGCGAGATCGCAAAGGAACGCGGCATGACTCGCGATGAACTGGAGGACCGCGTAGTTCCCGACTGCGGTCTCGACGAAAATGGCAAGCGTGAGTTTTCGTTCGGCGAGCGGAGCTTCTCGTTCATTCTTGGCGGCGACCTCAAGGCGATGGTGAAAGACAACGCGGGCAAAATCCGCTCGGATTTGCCGGCAGCCAGTGGCAAAGACGATGCGGACATGGCTGCCAACTCGATCGCCGAGTGGAAGCAGATCAAGAAGCAAATCAAAGAGGTGGCGACCATCCAATCGCGTCGGCTCGAAAACGCTATGATCACCGGTCGGCGTTGGAACCAAGAGGATTTCCAATCATTGCTCGTCCGGCATCCGCTCATGACCCACTTGGCACAGAAGCTGATTTGGGCAACCTATGACCCCGAGGGCAATAAATCTTCCACGTTTCGCATTACAGAAGAAAAAGATTTGGCAAACGCAAAAGATGATTCGTTCGAAATCCCAAAGGACCATGTCGTTGGATTGGTACACCCAATGGAATTGACCGAACTGGAACTTGCTCAATGGGGCGAAGTTTTGAGCGACTATGAATTGGTGGCACCCTTTCCACAGTTGGGACGTGAAATATATCGGCTTGAGGCAGGTGAGGAGACTCAAGTCGAATGGAGTCGATTCGCGGGCATCAAGCTTCCGGCACCAACCTTGGTATTTACTTTGGAGAAGCTCGGCTGGTTGCGAGGTGCGGCCATGGACGGTGGTTGTTTCGCTGAACACTCCAAAGAGTTCCCCAGTGCCAACATCACAGCGATCGTTACCTACGAAGGCACCGTCGGCATGGGTTACATCGACCCCAACGAAACGCTCACTCTGGAGAACGTGTTCTTCGTGCCCGAGCTTCATGGCCGTACCGATTTTAATTGGATGGGCAAGAAAAAGTGCATCCCCTTGTCGCAGGTCAGCGACATCGTGCTCAGTGAAGTCATCGCTGACATGGCTCTCCTCAAAAGCAAAGCAAAGTAGGTACATTCTGTGGCAAAGAAAGCCGTCAAGTCCGAGAGTCATGAACCAACGATCGCCGCCGAGCTTCAACGCCCTGCCGCTGAGATTCTGTACGCCCGCGAACTCGCTCAGCTAGAACAGGAGTCTTCGAGTCAACCGAAACCGCCCGGTTGGAGGCTGTCGCCGCAAAGTGTACTTGCCTTTGTCTTGGGGGATGAGTCGCGCGGCCTCGCGCCGAAATTTGTCGGGCGTCGTTCGTTTCTTGAACGTTGCATTGTGTCGTTGGCTACCAACCGCGGCTTGATGCTGATCGGTGAACCGGGCACCGCCAAAAGTTATCTCAGCGAGTTGATTGCTGCCGCGATCTGTGGTGATTCGACGTTGACCATACAAGGTAGCGCAGGCACCACCGAAGACAACATCAAATACTCATGG
>JBEBHM010000607.1:0-5411 GCA_040080875.1 Pirellula sp. | reverse complement strand
ATCTCGAACAGACGTTGACGAATCTGAAGCCCGACAGTTGGCTGTATCGCGACGTTCGGAAAAAAATTGAAGACACTTTTTTGGGCTCGGGTGACCAAGACAGCTTGGTCAAATACTATCAGAACTGGATGCAAACCAACCCAAACGACGTCGAAGCCATGACGCGGCTGGCGAAGTTCTTAGCCTCGTCGGCTCGCATTCCAGAAGCGACTCAGTGGATGGAAAAGGCGCTGACGCTTGCTCCCTCGCGTGCGGACCTGCGAAAAGCCTACATCGATCAGTTGCTCGAGGAGCAGCGTGTCACGGACGCCATTGTGGAATACGAAAAATTGGTAGCCTCCGAGCCGAGCAACGTGGACTACCTCCGCGATTGGGGCAAGCTGGTGCTCAAAGACAAATCACGAGATATCGAAGTTCGCAATCGCGAAGCAACCAAGATCTGGCATCGCATCGTTCAATTGCGTCCTGATGATGCCTCGGTCCGTTCGCTCGTGGCAGATTATTTTCGGCTGGCCAATCTGCCGCGCGAAGCCACGAGTCTCTACGAAAAAGCTGTCGAATTGGCTCCCAACGAGCCACAGTATCGCGAATACTTGGGAGAGTTCCTGCACCAACAGAATCGAACGGAGGACGCCATTCGCACTTGGGAATCGATCGCCCAGGGAACGCGACGCAGCGCCGACAACGTCGCTCGACTAGCAGAAGTTTTCAAGCGATTTGGTTTCCAGGATCGAGCGGTCGCAGAGATCGCCGAAGCCTGCAAATTGGCCCCCAAGGACTTTGCATTGCAATTGGATGGAGCGGAGTTGCATGCACGAGCCGATCGATTCGATGAAGCTCTTAGTTATGTGTCGGCAGCGCAATTGCTAGCCGGCAATGACGACGAACGTGAAATGGTTTTAAAGCAACGCATTGAAATCCTTCAGTCAAGCCAAAGACTCGAATCGTCCATCGTTCAACTCGCGATCGCAATTCGTAAGGACGTGAACGCCACCGCCAGCCAATGGTATGAGTTGGCAAGATACTGCGAAACAGATCGTCAATGGCCACTTGCCCAGCAAGCCATTGGGGCAGCCTTGAAGATAGAGAAAGAGTCGATTCCCTTTCTGACGACTGCCGCCAAAATAGCGGAGTCCTCGGGCGACCTGGGCAAAGCCACCGAGCTTTGCCGACGGCTCGCCGCGATTGACCGCCGTTCGATGGCCGATCATTTAGCCAATATCGCGAAGTATGAGGCTCAATTGGGACATCCCAACGAAGCGATGCAAGCCGCCCGCGATCTGATCGTGTCGGCCCCAGGCAATACGGACCACTATGAATTCTTTGCACAACTATGTTTTCGGCTGAATAAACCGACTGAGGGTCTCGACTCGCTTCGCAAAGCCATTCGAATCAATCCCAACGAACCGTACTTGATCATGACCCTCGGGGCTGCATTGGCGGAAAATCGAAAGACCGAGGAAGCGGTCGAAATCTATTGGAGGGCGTTTGAGAAATCGGAGAATCTCGATGACAAGACAAGTCTTATCACGAAACTGGTTCCACTCTATCAGGAACGTAAACAGTTTTCAGCTCTGATCGACCGTCTGCAACTGCGACGGCGCATCGAAGACCAACGTCGGGAGAGCACGATTTGTATGGCTCAGGCATACGCGACTGCGTCGGATTTTGCCAAGGCTCGGGCAGAGCTAGAGTCGTTGCTCGGCCAAGACACTCGCGATACCAATCTATTGCAGCAACTCGCGAAGATTTGTTCGGACGCCAAGGATCTAACGGCTGCGATCAAGTACCAGCGGCAATTGGTGGCCATTGCTCCAGGGAGCGAGACGGAAATGCCCTTGGCCAAGATGTTGCAGGCCAACGGAGAACAGGACGAAGCGTCCGAGATTTTAATCGGATTGGCGCGTCGCGAAGACGATCCGTCGCGACTGCTTAAAACCATCGATTCGCTTATTTCTCAAGTTAGTTTGGAGCCGGCCCTAAAAATTACAACGCCCATGCTTCGACAACAGCGAGATCACTGGGAACTGCTTTATCGCGAAGGGGTAGTGTATGCCATGCAGAGTAACGTGGAGCAGGCCAGAGCAAGCTTTCAGCAACTGCTCTCGATTCGGTTGCCTCACGATTCGCTGAGCGCTAGTGCTGACAATAAATTCAAAAAAAATCAATCCAAGGCCAAATCCGAAAACCTCAAGGGAAACGTCACCGAAGTTCCGGTTCGACTGTCACCGTTCGACATGCTCCATCGGACGGGCAAAGTCACCGCAGCCACCAATCTTACCGCGGAGCAACTCAGAATTCTCCCGCCGACTTCGAGATCGCAAATCCTGTGGATGCCGGATGCATTTGGGTTGGCACGCATGGCAGCCTATGCTTGGTTGATGAAGTTCGACGCAAGCGATCCATCCGTTCAAAAAATGGTGGATCAAAGCAAGGATCTAGAGACTCGTTTGGGGGGCATGAATCGCGAGGCCCTATTTGATTTTCTGTATGTCGCATCACTTCAGTCTAACCAGCAAGACTTGCTTCGAGTCGCCCGCTTGATATCCAAGTCAGGCCCAGAGGAACACGAGTTCTACTTAACCCGATTGATGATGCGGGGAAACAGCGAGAACTCAACGCAGGGCGTAGTGATGAGTGAGGGATCGACGCCCCTCACACCGCTCAGTGCAGAAGATATAGAGCTCATGGTCTATTGCGTGAAGAAACTGCAGAGAAGCAAATTGATTGAGAATACACCTTTGACGTCTGCAACTGCCTCGTCACGTACGCCATCAGCTCAATTGCAGATGGCATTGCAGCAGCAAGCCATGCAGAGGCAAATCCTGATGCAGCAGCAAGCCATGCAACAGATGGCCACGCAGAGTTTAGCTTCTTCGGGGCCCGTCACTATTTCGACTACATCCGGAGGTACTATTGTCGTTTCGTCTGGCATGATGTCTCAGATTTTTAGCGGGACTCAGATTTCCAGCGCGACTCCGACTCGAAATAATTTTCTTTCGACTGTTTGGGAGGAGTTGCGACTGGCGGGGCAAGGTCAACAGGCCGACGAGCTTGTGAATGGTTTTGCGACCAGCGCCACACGGATTGAGGAGATGAACGCCATCATGAATCTCTGTTTGGGTGCAAATCGTTTGGAGGAACTAGCCAAGCACTATCCGGCATGGTCCGCGCTCGCTAAGGACGAAATCAGCAAAGGGATTATCGTCAAACCGGCGAGCGCAAACCCTGGGCTAACCAATGTTCCGCAAGGCGTCATTGGGACATCGACCGATTGGTTGGTCCGTTGGATGGGGATGTTGGGGCAGGAGCATCGACATGAAGATATCTTGGCCGTTTTGGATCCTGCATTGGACTTGGCGATCCTCAATTCACAACAGATTCGTTCTAGCCGTACCATCCTGAATCGCCAACGATCCGTCGCCGTACGGAGCTTGTTGCAGCCTCAGACAAATCTACTTCTTAGTTTCGGTAGCGAGATGTTTTATGCTTCAGTGGACTTTCCGACCCAGAACGACTATTTAGACGCTTCCGTAATTCAATTGCTGCGTGAGGTCTACGAGGTTTGTCGTCGCAATAGTTCCGAGGGCGCGTTAAGTACTCATCTTAGGAAGCGAGTAGCTAAGGCCGATGGTCTGGTGCGAGCCAATGAGGAGTTGTTTCTGGCCGCTGCACTTTGGTGGGAGAATCAAAAAGATGAAGCATTGGAGTCCATGCTATTGGCTACCGATTTGCTCAAGGACGATGCGCAGTTTCAATTGGAGATTGCTTCCCTTTTGGAGCGGCAGGGTGATTTTGGAAGGGCGATGGACTTGGTCGAGGCGATCAACCCGAGCGACGCATCGACTGCTCAACGCAAAGATTGGTTGACCGTCGAGCTGGCATGGCGTTTGGGCGAAAACGAGCAAAGTGCCGAAGCGGCCGAGCGGCTCGCGGCGGGCAAGCTGGATTTGGCAACCGGTATGGAACTTGCGAATAAACTACGTCGCATCGGCATGACCGAGCTGGCCAATACGGTTCAACAGCGCGTGAGACCTACGCCCCGCACGAGCACCTCAACGTCGCGTCTTTCAACGTCAAGGCCCGCATCGACCTCGATTCAGTCCGCCAAAGCTATGCTGCTACGATCTCCCCGACAGAGCACGGTTTACTCTAACGGTCGGGCGATAACGCGCCAAGCCAACGACCCAGCGCGAACGCAGGCCCTACAAATCCTGAAAACCAGTGGCGAGCTGGAAAAAATGATCGTCGAACTCGAAGGCAATTTTGCCAAGTCACCGAAAGAGTTTCGAGAGTACGATCAACTGGTTGAATTTTACGGGCATTTGAGTCAGAAACAAAAGGCGGTCGACCTTTTCGAAAAGGCGCTTTCGCAAAACCCGGAATCAAGTTTCATCCGAGCCAAGTATGCTGATTACACGGCGCATCAAGGAAATCTAGCCAAGGCCTGCGATCTGTATTCCAAAGTGCTTCAAGACAATCCGGACGTGCTCACGGATCAGCTAGTATTTGTCGTCAGCTCGTTCGCCCAAACAAACCGTATGACCGAGATCAAGGAATCGTTGGCCAAAATCGATGTCAAAAAACTAAAAAACAATAACGAAATGTATCTCTTCGTGAACGTATTGTGGGAGGACCCGAACGTCCATGATATTGCCCTCCAAAAATTTCAAGAACTGTTCGAAGCGGTTCCCGCCGTTAGAGGAATGTTGCTCTCCGTTCTCACAAACCCTAGAGCTGCGCCAAGCGTTGACGCATTGATTCCCACAGTTCAGCAAGTGGTCGTCCCTACCGACAAAGAACTGGATTCGACTGCATGGTTTGGACTTCATGATACTCAGTCCTTGTCGGTCGCAGGAGGCACCAGTGGAGTCTTTGGCTTTATCTCAAGTTCCTTGAAGTCGGATCCTTTGCAAACCGTAGTGGAGGCCATTCGAGCCAGATCACAACAGGAACCACGTTGGTTGGCGGGTCCAGCGATGGTGGATATGCTGGAATTAAAGAAGAGTGAGATCAAAGATCGCTCGCAACTCGTAAATCAATTGCGAGAGTTGCTGAGCAAGGAAATGATTGCATCGCTTGGGTACAATACTTGTTGGAATACGGCCAGAGAATTGGTGATACACCAGGACACAAAACAAATTGCATTAGAACTGTACGAACGAGCGAACCAGTTAGCTCCATCCATGGACCACGCGCGTACCGCGACTCCGTTGAGCAAATCGATTCAACTCTGCAATGAACTTGGACAACGTGACAAAGCCCGTGCCATATTGCAGAAGCAGCTCTTAGCCGTGCAAATTCCATCGTTACAAGTAAATTCTGTTGATCTTCGAAAATTGGAAACCATTTTTTGGGTTGCAGAGAAGCAGATTGAATTGGGATTCGCTTTAGACGCAGTTCAAGTTTAT
>JBEBHM010000606.1:0-5416 GCA_040080875.1 Pirellula sp. | reverse complement strand
ACGATATCAGTCCGGTTCGATCACGCAATGAATTTGATTGATTGGAATATCTGAATACGAGGTCACTTTGCCATTGGGCCATTTGACTTCTACCGACAGCAGTTTTTCGTCGGATGGAATTACGCATTGGACGGAGTAACAACTCTGGGACATATAGCTTCCGCCGCCAACGATATTTCTTAGTCTTGTTTTCTTGTCGGACTTAAAAAGGATGGCTGCGCCTATCGCATTGCGATTGGATTGCTTTCCAATCAGTTCCAATTGGACCCAGGGATTGTTTGACTTCGTTTGGTTTTCAAGAATGGCCGCTGGTTCGTTGACGTGCGAAAAGGCCAAATCCATGTCGCCATCACGGTCGAAATCCAGCAAAACTGTGCCCCGCCCTCGCCACTTCTTGCTGAAGTACGAATCCACTGGCAAGTGTTCGCGAGCCATTTTTCCGCGACCGCCATTTTTGATCAGTAGCGGTTGCTGCGCAAGAGTATTGCTAGGTGGAAATCGCAAAACGTGCCCATTGGTAACTACAAGGTCTTCATCACCATCTCCGTCAAAATCAGACGCGACGGTTCCAAACGCAACAAACAATTTCCCCAACGCGCTAACGCCTGCCGACGAAGTTACATAGCGAAAATTGGAATTCCCGTCGTTCTTGTAAAGTGCGAAAGTTTCGTTCTCGTAATTGCATACCCAGATATCAGGCAACAGGTCACCATCGAAGTCAAGTACTGAAATCCCCATGCTACCATTTGAGTTTCCTCGATCATCCAAGGCGGTTCCGCTCGACACACCAATCTCCTCAAAACGGCCATCACCCAAGTTGTTGTACAAAAAATTGTTCGTCGCATCGTTTGCGACATACACATCCACTTTCGAATCGGAATTAAGATCGGCGCAGACAACGCCCAATCCCTTTCCTTCGGGAACCAATCCAATCTCTTTGGTTACGCCACGAAACGAACCGTCCCCGTTGCTCATGAAGACGACGTCTTGTAACCCAAGGAACGCGCCTGGTGGGCAAATATCTCGAACCCCGGCAGTGGAATTGCATTCGGGGTGTTTGGACCAAGACCAATCGACGTAATGCGCGACATAGACATCGAGGTTGCTATCGCCATCGAAATCGCCAAATGCGGCGCTCGTGCTCCATTGCGGATCCGTCAGTCCAACTTCCGCAGATTGCTCCACAAAGGTGCCATCGCCCTGGTTCCAGAATAACTGAACGCCACCATAGCCTGTCACCATCAACTCGGGGAATCCATCATTGTTGAGGTCTCCACTGCAAACGCCCTGTGAATAGTAACCCAGCTTGCGAATATTCGACTGCGAGGAAGCGTCTACAAAAGAATGGGACTCGAGGTTTCGCCACAGACTGCCCGGCAACGGAACCAACGTTCGATCTTCTGAAA
The DNA here is from genome assembly GCA_040080875.1 of Pirellula sp. GTDB lineage: Bacteria > Planctomycetota > Planctomycetia > Pirellulales > Pirellulaceae > JBKCUI01. The sequence goes on along the minus strand of JBEBHM010000606.1, from coordinate 4,010 downwards.
ACCCTCCTCCCCCTGGGAAAAACAGATCCATTCGACCATCGCGGTCATAATCCAAAGCGGCAAGCCCACCACCCATCGCCTCCAAATAGGTGTATAAGTTGGCTTCTTCACCGTTTCGAAAAGTGTGTTTGACGCCAAGTTCTTGGGTAACGTCGGAGAAGTGCATTTTCGGTTCATTCTTCGTCTCTTGCGCATTGGACAATTGCGAAGAACTTGCAGAACTCGAGTTGGATCCCTTTTGGCTTGCATCGTTGCAACCCAAAAAAGTTGCAAATTGAAAGAGGAACGCGGCCCTTAGACCGACACCCAACAGCATTCGCATGATTATTTGTTCGTTGTCTTTTTGATGAACGAGCGATGATAGGCCGCAATTTTCTGATCATCGACTTCGGACGTTTTTTTGGATTCGTAATATTCGGCAAGCACCTTGTGTGCCTCCTGGTTTTCCGGATCGTATGCGAAGACACTTTGGATCCAAAAAACTCCGGTTCGTTCCGATTCGTGCTCAAGAACAATTTTTCCAATCTTAAGTCGCGCATCGGTAGCCTTTGGGTTTTGACGAAGCACTTCTTGTAAAGTTGAAACCTCGTCCAATGATTCGCGAGCATTGCGAACAATTTGGAAGTTGCGATCCGCTTCTTCTTTTAACCCAAGACCTCGCAGGGCTACCGCATACGAATAACGACCGATCGAATCCAGCGGAAAGCTCTTAAGAGCAAGTTCGAGATGCTCCTTGGCCGCAGAATAGTCCCCCAACTCAGCTTCTATCCCACCAAGTTCCGAAGCAGCAATGTTTCTCTCCGGGGCATAATCGAAGGACTGATAGGATTGGAGATGTTGGTCGTACGGGACTTTCAATACTTCTTCCAAAAGCGACTTGGCGCGATCGGTCTCGCCGAGGGTTTTGTAACAGCTTGCAATGCCAATCTTTGCAGCGATCATTCCATTTTTCGAGGTGATGGCTTGGTATAATTTGATCGCCTCGTCGGGTCGGCGCTGGTCCAGCAAGAGCCTTGCCAAGTTGTAGGTTGCCTTATCGAATTTCGGTGATTTTTTAATTGCCATACGGTATTGATCTTCCGCCAGCTGAAACTGGAGTAGATGTTCGTTCAGGCGAGCCATTCGATAATGTGGTGTTGGTTCCCATGGTGCGCTTGTTTCCCAGGCTTGAAGCAATTCGGCTGCATGCTCGAATCTTGATACCGCCGTCAGCCCATTTGCATAGGCGTCGATAATGTCACTGTGGATGGCATCGGGCTCTTTAAGCCAACGGTTCAGCTTGTTTTCGACTTCGTCGTCCAGCCTTCCGATCGTCGCCAATGCGAGAGTTTGTTCGCGATCAAGTTTTGCGGGATCGAAATTTTTTTCAAACGCGGATTTAAGATGATTGGCCATCTTGTCGAGCCGCCCATTTAGTCGATCGGTGCGAGCTTGCAAGAAATCCGTGTATCCGGAAGAGGTAGAGACCGTGCGGGCGATGTTTATCCACCATTGGGCTGCATCCATGTTTTTTGCGTCGATACCATTCTTTGCCATCGAGTTTGCAAATTCAACGATTCCGCCATTCCATTGGAACAAACAAAATGAGCCAAGCAACAACACGAAAAGAACCCATCGCGTCCAAGCTGTTTTGGGACGCAAGTTGGCGTCTTGGAGAACCGATTGAAGTTTTGTTTTTCGCCGCTGGGAATTTTTGTGTTTTTGGTTCGTCATTGAGCTCGCTTGATTTTCGAGGTGAACGCCATCACGATACTTCAATTCGACCGTATAGGAAACTACGATTCAATTATTGGAGTGGCGTTGCTACCATTTCTCTTACGAATGCTGGTGGGAACTCTTCAGGAGATTGAGGAGATTCCGGAACCTCTGGATGGCAGCTGCAGGCGGCAAGGCGGGCCAATCGCCGTACCTTGGCATTGGGCTCGCACGGGCAGCCTTGATTGTCAGTCGCGTAGGCAAGTTGTTGTACCTTGGTTTGCACGGCGGGGGTGCAACAATTTCGGCATCGGTCCGCGCCGCAGCAACCGCATTTTTGGCGGCTGTCGATGACTCCCTGGACCGCCGCGACTCGAACGCAATCGGAGGGATCGTCCATGGCGGCGAGAAACGCTTCTTCGACTTGTGGATTCCGGCACATGTTCTGTGTTGCGAGGAACGCTAACGCTTGTACTTTGGCTGGTGCCGACGCTTCGGCTTGTTGGATCGAGGCAGCTGCAGCCACAGCCGGTGCCGGAGACTGCAAACACGACGGATCGGATATGGCCACAGGAGCTGCCGCCGCAGGTCGAGGGGCAACGACCGGCAGCACCGAGCCAACGCGGACACGGCTCCGATAAACAACACGCCGAAAACCACTCGCAACCGATTCTATTCCTAGATAGTGCGGCAACGTCATAGGGGCCGCAGGCGCGATGCCTTGTGCTCCAGCTGGAATCGATCCCATCGGAGCACTCGGTATCTGAAGCATCGGTGGAGGTGCGACCGCACAACCCATGATGCATGCTACCGTCGTCGCCGCACAAAGCAAGTAATTGGATCTTGTCGATGGCTTGATCGAATTCATGGCCTCTTATCCAATCGAATTTGGACTTGAGTCGGTCCGTTGGTGGCTTCGACGATCACTTGTTGCGTTCTCTTTTCTCGCATGCCGCGCACAATCCCCGTGGCTTCCAAGTCATATTTTCCGGAGGGTATCTCGCGAAGCATGAAACCTCCTTCTGTATTCGTAACCGTGGATGCAATCAACGGAGGATCGGTGCCCGCGGGGTTCCCATCACGGTTGGCAAGCAATCGAACAGCAATCCCATTTTGTGGCTGGGATACGAACAAGACTTTGCCCTGTATCGTGGACTTCATAGCCGATTTTCGGTCAGCAATTTCTGTAGTGGATAGAATTTCGATCGCTGTTGAGCACGTTTCGCCAATGTTGCCTGCGCGATCGCGACCGCGAACTAGCAACAGCGATCTGCCTGACGGCAATGTGTCCGTTGGGAGGTTCAAAATCCATCGATCGCGTTCTCGATAAACAGCTGGAACAATGGTCATGCCTTCATAAAATTCCAATTCACCTGTGGAAGACCAGCCTGCCTCCACCACGCTAATTCCCGACAAGCCATCGTCGGTTAGCTTCACCTCCATGCGCAACGGTTGCCCAAGCTGATGCGGTTGCTTGTCCAGCATTCGAATTGCCTCAATATTGGGCCCAATCCGATCCAATGCTATCGGTATGGCATTGCTAAAGTACTGTTGGCTGCCCCGGTTTAGGACGGCCATGGCATGGACCCAACGATTCCATTCCAAGCTTAACGGCAAACGCACATGATGTGGTTCTACGTTCGACCGGATCGCTAAATTGCCGTGTGCGTCCACACCCGACCATTGAAAACCGATATGGCAAGGCCGACTCAAGACGAACGCGGCATCGTCATCCAACGTCCGATTGCTTGCGATGTCCAATCCGACATGAATTGCGTCGCGTCCGGGGTTGAAACCGTCATCATTCATGATCGCGTCCACTTGCACTGCAATGTCTTGTTGATTTTTGTCGACGACGTTGTTAGTTTCGAGCGATTGAATTCGAATTGCGGCAAACCCCTCCGATGCGCGACAGGCCCCGGACTTGGATAAGTCGACATCGAATAGCATGGCAGATTTCCACCCGTCGACATTGATACAGAGTATAGCCGCCGAGGATTTGCAATTTGTCGTGGTAATCATTCGCTGAGCCCGGTCTTGCATTTGATTGCCATTTGAAAGCAATACGGTGCCGCTTCCTACGATCTCAAGGTTGGGCAGGCTCATCAAATGCATCTCTACCTTGGATCCGAGCTTGGAAATTGGGGAGTGTCCGGTCAAACCAACGGAAACGCTGAGTGACTGCTGCGGTTCGTTGTATTGCACATTGGCCTGTACATATTGCCTTGGGTGGAGAACTTGCGGGCTCCATGGTTCGAACTGTACTGTGCCTTGCGATTCGTTATGAATTTCAACAAGCAGTTGGTCGAACGAAT
>JBEBHM010000605.1:0-5417 GCA_040080875.1 Pirellula sp. | reverse complement strand
ATGCAGTCATCACCTACTGGAATAACGAACAATTCCAGTCGGGAAATCTAGTTGTCGCTAAAGTGGAAATCTAGTTGTCGCCGAACACTCGATTAAGTGCCATTCGTACCGGACACCTTTTCCTTTTTCGATCGAAGGACGATTCATGAGGCGGCGATGGGCATTGTCGATTCGGTGGAAGCGTGAAGTTCGCCGCCTTCAGAGGGGAGCAGAAGTGATGAGCGCCGTTGTCGATTAGCCACCGAGCCTTGTTCACGCACCGACACAAGATCGGTGGGGTCCGTCAACAGACACCAACGGCCAATGCTCCGAACCGCTGTTTCAAACTTCGAACTTCCAATTCGCCGCCTAAGAGGGCAGCAGCAGCGATGAATTTAAACAATAAAAATGGCCTGATTCCCTGAGTTTCTTCCGCTTTCTATTGAAACGGTACCGGACACCTTTTCCTTTTTCGGTACCGGACACCTTTTCCTTTTTCAATGAATTAGTATCTCTGCGTTTGGAAGTAGTCGACGCAATTGACTAGCATCTGAGTTGGTTACCAGAACATCAATGAGATTAATTTTAAGAAGCGTTTCGTTACGGGCAAGTATCATCGGGTGAATGAGTTCTCCATTTCCCTGAAGTGTCAATTTTTGCATCTTCCGAAAACGACTGATATGCCGGATGCAACTATCTACCTCACAATCCGAGTTGGTGATCTGTAGCTCTCGAACTGTTGTGGAAAGTTCGGTCAAAGATGAGCCCCGTACCTTGGACCCGTCAACGGTCAACTTTTCCAATCTTGCGCAATGCTTCAGGAATACTAAATCTTCATCGACTAAGTTGCGACACTCGAAGATATTTACCTCACGAACTTGATGAAGGCAGGTAGTCAACTTCTCTATCCACCCACCATCACATGATTCGAAGTTGACGGTGGTTATGCTTTTTGAGAAGCCGACTTCCACTCGTGCTAGTGCATCACGATCGAGATTTAATAACGTAAGGGTTACGTCCTTGCCTCTCAAGTATGGAATCGCGTCAAATTGTTCCTTTAGATTCGCATCCTTTCCGTCAACTGTGACACCTGCTAGGCAGGGTGGAACGCCCGTCAAGGCCTCCAAATAGTTATCGCCAAAGCCGTAGTAACGAGATGTATCTGACCAAAGAGTTGAGTCATGCAGCAATCCTTTCGTCTGAAGATACTCGCATCTCCGTGGATAGCAAAAGTAGGAAAACAAAATAAAACTCAAAGCGACGAACAAGCAGGTCAGTAAGTATCCGCGAATCGATTGACGAACCACGTCCTACTTTCCTTGCGGAACAAAGACAGGAAATTTTGGACAAGCGGATTGTTTCTTACCACAAACATACGCACAGCTATAACATTTCCCCGCTTCCATACAATCCTTTTGCTTTTTATCATCTCCAGGGAAAAGCACGCGACACTGTTCGTTATATGCATGGCCTTCCTGCTGCTTGCACCTAGCGCAGTTTGGGCCATTCGGATCCTGATGTTCTGGGGGAATCCATTTCGGGTCCGTAGGTGGAATGGGGTCTCCCAAAGACGGAGGTGTTCCAATTTTCCCTCCACATTTGTATTGATCGCAGTGCACGAGTTCGTGAACCAAACTAGCAATCCACTGTTGTGAATGCGATTCAAGCGGACCGCCATTTGGAACAGACTTGTCTGTACTCCCTAAACAAATGTGGCAGATTCCATCTTTCCCGGCAAAAGAGTAATTCTGAAACTTGTCGCAGTCTCCACAAAAAATATGAGGCCCACGATTAAACGCATCTCTTGCGCGATTCGGCGCTGGCCAATCGTCTGGATCTAGTGTAGGAATGACTTGAAGAAACTGTTCGCAGCTAATTGTATCAACGTCACCATCAGCTCCACCATCCAACAATCCAAGCGGATCAACCCGCGATCTGGGATTCGAAGCCGCGTACTCGTAAAGCGGTAGTATGAGCAAGGTACCGATTGGGTCTCTGGTGAGAGACTCCAATCCAGCGCTGGTTTCGTAAACGGTTAGCCATATCTCGATGCCACCTCGAGACTTAAGTGGCCGCGCTTCGGTGCAACTACTTGTTTTTAATGCCGCTACGCGCGAGTGCGGTTTTGAGAATGCGTCCAGGACGTCCCAAGTTGAGGTTTCGTTGGTAATCGGGGCAAGTGCGACCATACATGTAGATTGTACGATGGCATCAGTCCCAACCGCTACGCCGTGGCAAGAGAATGCCAGAACTTTTTTTCTTTAGGTGCCGGGAGCAGGCGAGAGGCTGGAGACGTGAGGCTTGAGGAAGAGCGGTGCTCAGTCAGCGACCAAGCACCTTAAGATGCTTCTTAAAGAAGAAAGAACGCGCGCGAGACTAATCCTCTGGATTCGATTCGGTTTTGCCTCCCGCCTCCGGCCTCTCGTCTCCAGCCTGGCTCGCTGGATGCGTTAGACGGTGGATTTGCTGCAGCTTTCGAATTGAGACCTGCGTGTAGATTTGTGTGGTCCGCAAGTCCGCGTGGCCGAGCATGGCTTGGATGTAACGGATATCTGCTCCGTTTTCCAACATGAGAGTGGCCATCGTGTGGCGGAACATGTGGCAGGAGCCTTTCTTCCCGATGTCCGCTTTGATTACGTATTCGCGCACGTATTCGGTGAGGCTGTCGGGTTCGAGTGGCTGGCCCAACGTTGACAAGAAGAGTGTTTGTTCGTTGGGGTCGATGACCAACTCAGGACGACCTTCTTCTAGGTAACGTTCGATCCAGTCGAGTGCCCTTTGGCCAATCGGTACGACCCGGTCTTTCTTGCCTTTGCCTTGGGTGATCATGAGAGTTTTGCGGTCCCGGTCGAAACTGTACAGCTTCAATTCGGCCAGCTCGCGGCGACGAATGCCGCAGCTATACAAGAGCTCGAGCATGGCCCGGTCACGTAATCCACAGGCCTCGTTGACGTCGGGTTGCTCGATCACTTTATCGGCTTCGCTGGCGCTCAAGATCGCTTTGGGTAAGCGATGGCCAAGTTTGGGGAGTTCGAGCTCGCTCGCGGGGTTGAACAGGATGTGATTGTGCTTCGCCAGCCAACTGAAGTAGCTCTTCAAGTGCGAGAGGTGTTTGTGTTGGCTGGGGAAAGACATCGGTTTGCCCTTTGGGTCCCGGTAGTTGTACAGATGACGTTGATAGCGCTCGACAATTGCTTTGGTCACTTCGCCGGGTTTGGTGGCTCCTCGTTCGATCGCCCACAGTGCGAACCAACGAACGTACTTGGTCCGCTGGCTGATGGTCGTGGCGGAGAAGTTTTTCACTTCTAAGGCCGCTATGTGAGCGTTTAAGAGACTTTGCCAGCCGAGTCGGTCGGTAATGCTGTCCAGTGGCTGCGTTGCTTTGCGGTGGCCTTTTTTAACCATGTTCTTAGTTCCTTGTTCTTAGTTCTTAGTTGAGACGTTGGGAAGTTGCCAATGCGAACGGCCTCTTGAGTTCTGGCGAACCAAGAGGCCGTTGCTTTTTGTTTTGTTAGGTTGTGTTGATCTACGATCTACAGCTACGCTGCTTTCGGTGGTGTTTCGTTGCCCTCCTCATTTGCGTTTTCTGACGTTTCCGCCATGTCGTTGACTTCGCTTTGCATTTCATTGGGTGAACTCTCATTTGAGGACTCCGTCACCCTGCCGTTTTGACGCCGCGAAGCACCCGCCAAGTTGTCATTGCACCCCGCCAAGTTCGAGCCCGTTTCCGCCATGTTGTCGTAGTTTTCCGCCACGTTGGCCGCTGATCCCGCTTTGTTGGCTTCGCAGCCCGCCAACTGGTTCACAACCGGGGCCACGAGCATCGAATCTTCGCGTTCCGGTGAACGATTGCTTGGATCAGTGAGTGTGCTTGGATCGATCAGGCCGCAGAGCGTTAGTTCTCCCTCGCGCCCGCGACCGTCGAACAACAGTTCATACGTGGTCACTTTGCCACGGCCTGACGAATGTGCCACGATGTATTCCATATCCGCCAATCGATCGAGATGGATTCGCAGTTGAGTTGCTCCCCACTTGAGCCGCTCACGCAGATATCGACGGGTGAATCGGTATTCGCTCTGGTCGATTTGTTGCGTTAAGCATTCGCCCCGAATCAGTTCATGCGTTTGCAACAGCAGGCGGCGGGTTTGTGGAGCCAGCTCGTCAATGCTTCTACCAAGCATGTAATTCGATAGCTGGTTGGCGATTTGGATATCTCTCGGCGTTACTTCGATGTATTCGATGTGCTTGCCATCGATTTCGATCGTTTTCACTTCGCGTTGATATTGGTGCAGTAACGCTACCGCTTGAATCAGCGTGAGGTATTTGACATGGTCGCGACGACGGCGCGTTTGGTCGGTGAGGAACTGGAGTTGGTGCGCGTAATGATTGACGACATGCAAGGGCCTTAGTAATCGCTGGGCATTTTGATGCAGATTGGCTACGTTGGCGCGACGCTGGTTGGCGATGAGCCCTTCGAGAGTTTGGCCCGTGCGCTGTTGGTTTTGAATGGCTTTGGTTTGTTCGCTGTCCTCATCAACCGTTAGAACCATGCATCGATTGAGGAGTTCTTCGTCGACGTCGATTGCGGTTGTGGTGAGGAAGATCATGACGGGGCCTTCCACGCGGTATTCTTGCGTCTCCATGCGGCCGGTGCCTGGATTCTTGCCAGTTGAGGCTATTGTGAGTTGGCCTTCGCTTTGCAAGAGTTTTAAAGCGTATGAGGCTTGTTTGATCCCTTCTTCTTCGGCGATCGCGAGGACTTTGTGTTGTAGGTCCATGCCGCCCATGTAAAACAGGCTTTGGCCCGTCATGGCCGAGTAGCTGATTTGCTCTTCGCCTGGCATGAACCGAAGGATGGCTTCCATGAGCGATGATTTGCCCGCTGCAGATGAGCTTTGGACCATGATGGCTAGTGGCCGATCTAGTTTCCGGCTGGTGGCTGCCAAGTAACCAACGAGTTTGTTGGTCCGCTCGCCTACCACGCCGCATGCGTCGAAGTCGTTTAAGATACGGTCGAGCAGATCCGGACTCTTGAGTAACTCCAACGCTTTCTTTTTATCCGCTTCGGTAATCTCAATTTTCTTGGTCTCGATGTTTGCTAATGCGAATGAATCTTGGAGTTCTTCGAGCTTGAGGAGGACTTTGCCTAGGTCGCGTTTGATGATTTCCTCTTCGAGGGCCAGTTCGCGGGACGCTTCTTTGATGAATGCGTTGCGCCCTCGGGCTGCGTAAATGTCGAGCGTATCGACGAAGAACGCCTCGCCCTTTCGGGCTAAAACGTTGACTTTCATCGAATCGAAACCGTTGGTGTTGCGAGCTAGGCCGCGAATCCGGTAACTGCGGTTACCAATGGGGATAATGATTTCACTCTCTGAGACTTGAGCGGTGAGGCTTGAGACTTGAGGAAGAACTGGCGCGGGATTTCCTCCAGCCTCCAG
>JBEBHM010000604.1:0-5423 GCA_040080875.1 Pirellula sp. | reverse complement strand
GTACCGTTGCAAAAACAACACGTTTGGCGGTTCCATTCGGCCAAAGCCTTGAGTTCTTCTGGATCGATCAATACACCCGCATTTCGCGTGTATCGGCTGTCTCTCCCGACAAGGAAACATTGCAAAAAATCGCACAACTTCCAGAGTTAGAGTTTTTAGAAGTATTCGGTGGTTCTTACGACTCGACAGACCTCGAGCAGGCTCTGTCCAACCCAAATTTTCGGAGCCTTCGAATCGCAGATCGTCCGCTTGACGATCAATTCATCAAGAGAATTGGGACGGCAAAACAATTGCGAGCTCTTAGTTTCGCAGGCACGAACATTTCGAATGACGGGCTAACGGCAATCGGCCCGATGCCGTGTCTGAGATTCTTGGATCTGCAAAACACTCGGCTGGATAAGCCTGGTTCTGCCCGCTGCTTATCCAACGTTCGAACTCTGATTTGCCCCATTCCCATGTCACGACACTTAGAATTGGATGGCTTGACGCTTCTCAGCCGACTTGAAATTCGCCATTCTTCCAACCTACTAACGGCACGACCGAGCCGCGATACCACTTGCTCGGTTAAGATTGCCGACTTGCCACATCTTGAGACGTTGTATGTCGATCGGGATCAGATCTTTGATGTCAGTCTAACGAACGTGCCCAAACTGAAGACCTTGGACCTAGCAAACCCGGATTCTGCTTCAGGTATCAGCCCTGCCGCTCGCGTTGTCGATAGCCCCATGATGCGTTCACTCCGGATTGAAAGCGCACCATTGCTAAAGATCCTGAAACTGGACGGTGTGACGCTCGAACAACTCAGCACAGGGCCTATGGATTCTCTCGAGTTAAACTTGACCCCGAATCAAGTAGTCAACGGACTCCCCAGTGCGGCTCTAACTTCTATGAATTCCATCACAACGATCAGGACGTTAAATGTCAATGGTGTGCCCCAACCAGTTACTGTTACCCAACTGTGGCCCAATGGTAAGAGTGTGGCAGCATCGACCAACACGAATCCAAGCCTAGTCCAAAAACACTTCGATTCCATCGTCGAATGTACTGGACTATCCAAGCTCGATATGGGTGTCCACCTTATCGAGAATTTGGATTTATCGAGACTTGCTGCCAGCCAGTCCCTTCGATCGTTGAAACTAATCGATCGGCAACTGACCGAAAAGCAGGTCGAGCAACTATCGCAGATCCCTAACCTCCAATTGCTCGAAATGCCGCAGTGTCGCGTCTCTGCAGCAGTCTTCGAACAACTTGCGACCCGCTTGCCAAACATAAGTGAAATACAATGCATTATTGCCAATCCGTATATGTTGAAACTAGAAAACGTTCCGCATTTAAAACGGATCTTTGGTCCCACGGACATTAATGTTGGACGTTGGCAACAGTATCGAGAGCTTCGTCTTTTGAATCTTCCAAAGTTTTCCGAATCGATTCAACTTATGTCCCCAATAAACCAGTTGCACATGGAGAATTTGCCAAACATTCCCGCACTCGTCATCCACCATCCCATTCCTCCGAATTGTATTCTGCAAGGGCTTGATTCTCTTCTCGCGTTTGCTGGCGGAGGGGCTAACCTTGATGATGAAATTCTGCGAGATTTGCTTCAATGCAAAAAGCTAAAACGACTGTCGATAGTCTATGCTTCCGCGTCCAGCGAGACGCTCAAGCTTGTCGGACAATTGCAGGACCTGGAACACCTCGTCTTGACCGGTTGCCATGTAGACGATGCTGTTGTCCAGCATCTTAGCCAACTTAAACATCTCAAGACATTGCGTTTGGAAGAGACACGAATTTCGGCTTCTTCGCTAACGGCTCTAAAAAACATTCCTGCACTCGAGCGTTTGTCCATCAGCGATACGCCTGCAGCCAACAGCGATTTGTCTCAACTCAAGGCACTCAAGTCCCTTACCCGACTTGACATCGCCGGATCGAAATCCGCGACCGGTCTTGCCGCCGCGTTGAGTGCTTTGCCAAAGCTACAGTTGGTGGATTTGTCTCGATCGGTGCTGTCCGATGAATTTCTGTCCGAATGGTTGCAGTCGAGCAATCTGAAACAGATGGCCGTCAGCGTGCGAGACTCTCAATTCAACGAGCAAGCGTTTATCCAATCGCTGGGAAAAAAGAAAATTCAATTCGCAGTCGAAGGGACTGAGCTATCCGCCGATGCATGGTTGCTTTTGGAAAGCCGCAGCCAGTTGCTCGGCTTGGTTGGCCGGATTGATGAGTTTCCACCCTCGCTCGACTCGGGAATTCCACTGCTGCAAAGCGGACGACCTGCAAGATTTGCAATTTCGAATGCAATGGAGGCAGAACTCAACTTGTCCAATTTTCGCAAATAGGGATGAGGGATGAGGGTCGCATAAGTCCAGATAGGGACGACAGATCGGCAACATCGCGTTCAATCGTCCGACATCGCGCCGTTCTATCGCCCCATTCGGGGCTTTCGCGCGGGCTTCGCCCACGCACGGTGGCTTCGCCACCGCCTAGGTATCTGCCACCCCTACCGGGGTTAAAACCATTGGTGTTGAGTTGCCGGAAAGGCGCGCGCCGTCCGGTGTAGGAAATTCGGCAATCTACGAGATTTTGACTATGTCACCGGAGTGCTCGCGGGCTTCCGCTGCCACGAAGCAAGCTTTTGTAGAATATTGGTGGTGTTAAGCGAGAAGTGTCCAAAAGAGGAAGTATTTCAGTTGAAACGGAATCGAACCGTCTGGTGCGTCATCGGATTCATGGTGTTGGGTCTCTTCTTATCGAACTGCCCATTTTTATTTGAGGAGCGACTCAGTTCGCTTCCATCGTATGTGATGACTAAGAGCAGCTACGTTACTTTGGAACTTAATCGCTGCGAGATGAAAAGGGCCGGCTGGCCGTTCGAGTTCTACGTGCAAAATCTTGCACCCAACGAGGCGCCGGAATCGAGTTTCAAAATCGTTCCATTCCTGTTGAATAATCTGATGATACTCGGCGCGGGCATTTTCCTATCTGTCTACGAATGGAGGATTCCACGCAGACGCACTGAGGGCGAGAAGCGACGTTTTCATTTGTCAGACTTGTTTATCGGGACATTTCTAGTTGCAGTTGCGTTTGGGTATTGGGGGCTCGTCGAACAGCAGTTTGCAGCCGAAACACAACTGGAAAACACGATCAAGCAAACTGGGGGTACCGTTGTCAAGACAATACGCTTGGCGGAACCGTTCGGCATTGAATTTCCTTACTTGACCGATAGGTTCACACGTATTTCGCGCGTTTGGGCTGCGTCGCCGGATTCTGAAACCTTGCAAAAAATCGCACAACTTCCGCAGTTGGAGTTTTTAGAAGTATTCGGTGGTTCCTATGACTCGTCAGCCCTCGAGCAAGCACTATCCAACCCGAACCTACGTACCCTGCGAATTGCAGATCGTCCGCTTGACGATCCCTTTATCAAGAGAATCGGATCGGCAAAGCAATTGCTTGCTCTCAGTTTGGCAGGCACAGACATTTCGGATGGCGGGCTCGCGGCAATCGGCCCCATGCCGAGTCTAAAATTTTTGGATCTGCAAAACACTTCGCTGGACAGTCCTCGATCCGCCCCCTGCGCAATTACGGTGCATCAACTTGTATGTCCCGCCCTCATTTCAAGGCAAATGAAAATAAGTGGCTTGAAACATCTCAAACGACTGGAAATCCGCCAAACTGAAACTCTGAATACTGCTCGCTCGGAAGTCGAGACCATCTGCCACCTGAACGTTGCCGATCTGCCAAATCTTGAGTCGATTTTCCTCGATCGAGGTCAGGTTTTTGACGTCAACCTCGAAAACGTACCCAAGCTCAATTCAATTCAGCCGGCCAACAAAACATCCCTTCAAAGCGCTGACACTGCCGCTCGCATCGTCGACAGTCCCATGATTCGTTCACTGCGCATGGAAAACGCGCCTTCGTTAAAGTCCCTGCAACTTGACGGTATTGCCCTCGAACAACTCACCACGGGGCAAATGGATTACGTTGAGTTGAGCTTGACTCCTGAAAAAGTCGTAGGCCAAGTCACCCTCACTACTATCAATGCGAAAGGAGCGCGTGAGTATTCGATTCGAAACTTTGGGACGATCTCTACTGCAGGAAAAATACCAAATTCAAACAATTTGAGTTCGAGCCTTAACCAACGACAGTTCGATTCGATCGTCGCATGCAGTGGACTAACCAAGCTTAATTTGGGTGTCCACCTTATCGGGCATTTGAATTTATCGCGTCTTGCGGCTAGCCAATCTCTTCGTTCTCTGAAATTGATCGACAATCACCTAACGACAGAACAGATTGATCAACTGTCGCAGTGCTCCAACCTCGCAGTGCTTGAAATGCCTCTTTATCAGGTCTCCGAGCGCGACTTGGAACAACTCGCGACCCGACTGCCAAAAATATCTGAGTTGCGATGCATCATTCCGACTGGAAACCGATTGAATCTAGAACATGTTCCAAATCTCGAAACGCTTTTCGGTGATGCCAGCAACTACCTCATTCACATGCAGCCGAATCGAGAGATCCGTCTTTTAAACCTCCCTAAGTTGACCGATTCGTTTCAACTTATTTCCCCAATGACTGAGTTACACCTCGAAAATTTGTCGAGCATTCCGGCACTCACTATCCACCATCCGATCCCACCGAATTCTGTCCTGCGCGGGCTCGATTCGTTGATCTTCTTTGCTGGAGGGGGACCCAACCTGAATGATGATCTTTTGCGAGATGTGCTTCAAAGCAAAAAACTAAAAGTGATGGTTCTTGTTTACGCTTCCGCGTCCAGCGAGACGCTCAAGCGAATTGGGCAACTGCCGGACCTGGAACACCTTGTACTCACCGGTTGCAATGTACACGATGACGTCGTCGAGAGTCTTGGCGAACTGCGTAACCTGAAGACGTTGCGTTTAGAAGAAACAAAAATATCGTCTGCGTCGCTAACGGCACTACAAAACATTCCTTCGCTCCTACGACTGTCCATTAGCGACACGCCTGCTGCCAGTGGCGACTTGTCCGAACTTAAAACTCTCAAGTCTCTCACTCGACTTGACGTTGCTGGCTCGAAATCCGCGACAGGACTTGGTGCCGCATTGAGGGCTATGACGAATTTACAATTGGTGGATTTGGGTCGATCGGTGCTTTCTGATGAATTGATGTCCGATTGGTTGCAATCGAGCAACCCGACACTGAGGGCCGTCAACATGCGCGACTCACAATTCAACGAATTGGCGCTAATCCAAGCCTTGGGAAACAAAAACATACAAATTGCCGTCGAAGGGGCTGAACTGTCTGCTGATTCGTGGGCTTCCTTGGATACCCGTGGCCAGTTGGTTGGCCAAGCTGATGAGTTTCCACCGGCCATAGATTTAGGCAAACCTGTGAATCAAGTCATGCGAATTTCACGTTTTCCCAATCTTGATCCTTTTGGAATACAGCTC
>JBEBHM010000603.1:0-5442 GCA_040080875.1 Pirellula sp. | reverse complement strand
CATTTCGCCAAATTCGATCGCCCGCAAAATCTTTGGCCAAGTTTGTACGCCATCCCCAATCGCCAATACGTCTGCATATGGACGCGCTTCGTCTGGGCAAGACAAAACGTGCAGTCCTCCTAACACGACGATCGAGCCACGATCTCGGTACCACTTGGCAAGCTCGTAGGCTCGTTTCGCAAAGGTCAAATGCACGCTGATGCCGACCACTTCGGGCATGGGATTGCAAGGCGGAGGGCCCTGCAATAAGTTTTCGTCCCAATAGTCAACGGACCATGGTTCAGGCGTGGCTGCAGCCACGCTCGTGAGTGCAAGTGTCGGAGTGAGCACATGCTTACCGAAACTCGCATGGGGATCTTTGGGGTAAAACGGATTGATCAAGAGCGCACTTTTGGGCCGGATTGCAATTGGTCCACCACCTTTGGTCAACTGCGGAGCGAGACGCATTTCTCTCGGCAACCATGGCTTGCGAATCTTGGTTCGAAACGGCAGATCTGTTGGTATGTGTTTGCTGTTCATTATTACTTTGTGATGCAAAGTCAAAGATTTGTCAAGAATCTCGTGAAGAATTATTCTCGATCATGAAAAACCGAGTGGAAAATGAATCGGTTGCACATGGCAGAATAATACAGCTTTCATTCGAAAAACGACGGATCTCTTGGTCCGGTTTACCGCTTTGTTATGCAGCGTTTGGTCTGGTGTGCCATCTGAGCCAAAGTTGTTGAACAAGAATTTATGTACGCTGAACTCGGGCCATCCAGGTGCAACGCGCGAACCATCATCGTCCCAAGTGTAGCCATTGAACCATCGTGATTGAACGATCGTGTTTCAGCTCAGACTAGCGGTTCGTATTCTAATTCTTTGTTGATTCAGCGGGCACAATTCGTATTCGAATGTGAAATGCGTCCGCACCTTCACCAGCGATTCGATCAGTAGCAGTTCGATCAAGACTCGTCCGGCCAGCATCTTGCTTTTTCTCCTTCAACAATCGACCAAGCTCCACGTCGTTCAATTGCCGGTACTGCCATATCACTTCATCGGACTTGGTCTCGGCCTCGAGTCGACCCTCACTGGTATTGGCCGCAGGCTGCGTCGCAGCGACTGACGACGTTGCTCTGAAGTCGATCAATCCGCTCGCGGGCTGCTTCGAAGCCACAGGCAAGCCTGCATCTTGAAATCGCTTGGCTGCCGTCTCCCAATCCGCTGCTCGAATTTCGAATTCAATCGACTTTCCATTTACCGTGAGAGTGCCCAAGTTATCCGATAGCGACTTTGCAAGTTTTGGCTCCACGGCGTCTTTCGCGTCGGCAATTCGGTTCGTCGCCTTGTCGGCCGCTAACGCCGACGACTCTTCCGTCTGAGTATCCACCCGATAGAAGCTGAGCACTTGCCCACGAGCTCTCGAGAGGGTCTCTTGGTTGTTTTGCGCCAAAAGCGAAAGGAAATCAGACATTGAGAGTTGGCGATTGCCTTCCACGAACAAAGCGATTCCAACAACAGGCTTGCCTAGTTCGACGATAGGGCGCGCCCCGAGAACTGAAGACTCCTGAGCAACTACAGCGCCGGGGGCACTCTCGGATTGAGGCGCACTGGTCGGTAACATACCGCCTGGGCCCCCCGAATTTTGACCGCCAAGTCCCGACCCGCCGAAAGCACCGTTGCTCACATCCATTGCCGCAGGATTGGCAGTTCCTGAGGTGGCTGGGCTTGAGCTGACAGCTTTTGGGCTGTCGATCGGAGTTGCGAACGAACGCTTGCTCTTGGCAGGTTCCTCCAGGCTATTGTATTCCGTTGTGCGGTTCATCGATTCGTTTTCTTTTGCCAATGGTGCAACCAACGCACGCTCTGACGCGTCGCTTTGAGCTTCCTGCTGCAATGCAACTGCATCGCTCGTTGACTGGACCGTCGGTTCTTGGATAGCCTTGGAATGTTGCGTGATCGAGGTGTCCCCATTTCGCAATGAACTCCAGCCTAAAAATCCGACCGTGAACACGATCGCAAGCAACGCGGCAACACTAAGCAACGATTGCAAGAAGGGCCGACCAGCTTGGTCGGCCCGAATGCTGGCCGGTACGACTTGGGCTGATCCGAATGAAGTTGTTGCGCTTGCAGAATGGCTATTGTTCCATGGTCCACCTGCAATGGGCTTCGACATGGCAGGGGCTTGAACTTCCTGGACCAATCTCCGAACGGCTCGCAACTCGTCCAGCAATTGACGAGCGGTAGGTGTACGAACTAAATGCTCTTGGACAAGTTCACGCTCTCGGTCGGTAACTTCGTTGTCGAGATAGGCGGTCAGCAAGGATTCATCAAACGGTTCCCGCATGTCTTTGCTGGAATTCACATTGCTCTCCCTTGGATTTCGGTGTCGGCGGGAGCATCGCGATGGGCATCGGTGGCTGGCGATGTATCGGAAAGCAAAGAGTCGGATTCACACCCGAGGCCTGCAGCTTTTAGAATGTCCTTCAATTCCAACCTCGCGCGATGAAGCCGACTGCGGACGGTACCGACGGGCAGACCAAGCATGGTTGCTATCTCGGAATACTCCATCCCTTCGATGTCTCGCATGACGATGATATTTCGGCGGTCACTATCGAGCTTACTTAACGCAACTCGAACTTGAGTTGCTGTCTCGTTGGAAATAGCAAGTTGGTCCGGCGTGTTTCTTGTCGATACTTGCCCCACAGAGGGTGGAGTGATTTCGGCAATGGACTGTGAGAAGATCTTGTTCTTTCGGACTCCACGGCGTTGAAGATCGATCGCTAGATTAAAGGAAATACGGTACAGCCATGTGTAAAACGATGAGCGATGCTGGAATTGGTCCAGCTTGCGAAAGGCCGTGAGGAAAGTTTCTTGAGTCACATCCTCAGCGTCCTGCCGATTTCCCAGCATTGCATGCACCGTGGAGTAGATTCGCTTTTGATACGATTCCACTAGCTGTTGGAATTTTGGGGATTCACCTTTGAGAATACAGTCGATCAACGAATTTTCCTCCTCGGAATTCGAAACTGTATTCATTGACGGACAAGTGGTTGATTGAGTTCCCGAAACACCATGATTTGCATGCTGTCAACTCCGCTGATGCAAGCCAATTGGCATTCGGATTGTTATTAGGCGAGCGTCAGATGCTATGGTTTCGTTGAGGGCAACGCCATTCTCGTGAAGTTTGATACTGTTGCGCGCTCAGCCTCTCACTCCCGGCCCATCTCCCCGATGCGGGGCAAGTGGAGCAGGTTTTTGGCTCAACGACACAATACCGAAACGGACCAAACGGTAGACACCGTAAAATCCGACTCCAAAGCTCAGGTCGCTCATCCATGTGGTCGTAAAAAATGGAAGTCCCATCCAATAGCAACGAATCAAGCCACTGATTGTCCGGTCGTACCCCATGATCGGATCAAGCCATGCCCCCAGGTTGCTGATCAGGAAAAAGCTGATGGAACCAACCAGCGATGTGCCAATCACCGTTGCCCAGGGCATCCAATCTTGGTCAACGTTTTTGTGGAATTTGCTGGCCAATGAACCCACCAGAATCATCGCCGCGAACCCAGCGTAATTCAAAATCATGGATGGCAGATAGTAAAAGCCCATGCCAGGTTCACTAAGGAGTTGTCCGAGGCAATCTGCGACGAAAAAACTCACAAGCGGGATTGCCCAACGTGCAGGGCCTCTCAAAACGAACCCGGCGAAGATCGAAAGCGCCCCGAAACACGCAAAATTCTCTGGAAGAGGCGCAAACCGCAACACCAGGGCCACTGCACTAAAAGCTAACGCGACTCCCAATTTAAAGGCATTCTCGGAGTGAATCCAACTCGAGGATGAATTGTTTGCGTTTGGAAGATACGAATTTTGCATCGAATGAAGTGGGTTAGTGAACGTGTTGGGCCTGGACCAAATCAAAAATTAATGCTTGAGGCGTGAATTTGCAAGCTCCAAGTCCCCTTTTCCAAATTGAGAACAACGGGAGAAATCATGCAGCCCGGCGGTCGTCTTGTTGCATTCGCCTGAGTTTCTTGCGTTCGGCCTTGGACATCGGTCGACCACCATATCCTTCGTCGGAATCTGCGTCGTCCTCGTCGGACTGAGTAGATGGCAGCGATTGGCCGGCTTGAATGGCAATCGGTTTGATGGTGCCCCGTCCGTCTCTATCTTCTTCGTCCGCGGGTGGTTTCAATCTGAATCCATCGAACATGCTTAAAAAGCTGCGTTTAGGTGGCTTGTCTTGAGCACGATTGTTGGCCTCGTTTGCCTTGGGGCCATCGATAGGCTTACTAGAGTCTGTTTTGTTTTTGCGGGAAACAAAGGACATCCATGATCGTTTCGACTCAGCACCGGCAGCGCCGGAATCGGTTTTGGCCGCGACCGTTTTTGACTGAGATACTGTTACTTTGGCTTGCTTTTCGTTTGCTGGGACCTGAGTGATGGTAGAGGAGCGTTCTCGACCGAAATTCGGGATCCATTTCCGTTTGCTCCGCGTTGGTTTTTCATTGGTGCTCGCGGCTTCGCCCGAAACCGATGCGGACCTAGTTCGCGACCATAACGAACCAAAGCGACGCTTTTTGTTGTTGGTTTCAGTGCCACCAAGTTCTTCGGCTCCACCAGAATCGACCGAGTTCGAGCGCGTGGACCTTGAGCTTGGGCGCTCTTGAGGAATCTTGGTCGCCGTTTCTTCGGAACTGCGAGTTGCCACTCGATTTCCACCGATACCAAACCATCCGCGAGCCTTAGTGAGGCCTTGATCGACGGATGGTCCCTCGTCTTCGCGAATCGGATCGGATTCCAAGCGTTCGTTTTGTTCCGATCGGTGTGGGATCAGTCCAAAAAGTCTAATGGGCCGCGTAGGGGTTCTGTTCGAATTGGAGTCGATGCCTTTTGGCTGTGATCCCTTGGATTTGGATCGGCGTGGGCTCGACTCATCGGTTTCGTAGTTCTCCGAGTCGTTCTCTGAATCGTCATTTCGCGTACGGGACCACGGCATTCGCCACCGCGAATGGTTGCCATCACGGTTATGTTCTTGGTCGAGGCCATGGAGTTCCGATTGGGAGCGTCGAAACGGATTCTTGGGCATGCGCAATTGAATGGGCTTGAGATTGGCACCCTGTCTCTCCAAAAATCGTTTTTGGGCTTGGATGTAGGTTTGCCTCAGATAGATTCCCGCCGCTTGAAATACTGCCAAGATCCCGCCAAGCCAAAGCGCTCCTACGATGAGATTGAGAGTGGCCGGATTCCAGTTGGTTTTGAAAAGGCCGGTACCAAGCAAAGCAGAAGCAGCCCACGCTAATAGTCCAGCCAACCAGGAAGCGACACTCATCGGAGCGGACTTGAGTTCGTTGCACAATCGAACACCCAGAACACCCACAATGGACGCAAACGAGGCGAGCACCAATGGCCACCCTCCGTATCCAATTTCCTTGCGAGCCCATCCATCGATACTTAATCCCA
>JBEBHM010000053.1:0-19813 GCA_040080875.1 Pirellula sp. | reverse complement strand
GTGTGAAATGACGCCGGGGTGTGAAATGACGCCGGGGTGTGAAATGACGCCGGGGTGTGAAATGACGCCGGGGTGTGAAATGACGCCGGGGTGTGAAATGACGCCGGGGTGCGAAATGATGCCGGGGTGCGAAATGATGCCGGGGTGCGAAATGATGCCGGGGTGCGAAATGACGAGTTGCGGAGCAACTCGTCTACAAAAGATTGGCTGGACTTTGTTGATGATGGTCGTCGGTGCGTTTGCCGGGCTATGCAACAGTGGCCGTTGTCTTGCCCAGATTGCAGAAGCCAGCGACAAGCTACCTGTCAACGTCGAGTTCGATGAATACTTCGTCAATAAGGCTCTTAGGCTTGAATTGTTTCATTCGGGAGACTCCGTCAACTCGACCATGACGCTGCACGAGATGTACGAGGAGCCTATTTGGCCAGAGAATCCCAAGTCATTGATCTCTCCCTTTCCGTACGGTCGATGCATTGCCCGCATCCTGGATGTCGAATCCGGGAAACTGATCTGCACTCGCCCGTTCGACACGATGTTTTCAGAATACGCGACCACTGAGCCAGCTCGCAAAGGAGTCAAGCGGGCGTTCGAGACAACCGTCCGATTGCCCATGCCAAAGAAACCTGTTCGTGTGGCCATCGAATACCGCAATCCACGTTACGTTTTCGAGCCTGCGCTGGACATCACGATCGATCCAAGCGACTACCACATCCGGCGCGAGGCCAACCGTGGACAAGACGAAGTGTTTGAAATCCAAAACACGGGGGACCCGGCCAATCGCGTTGACATCGCTTTCTTGGCGGAGGGATACACGGTCGACGAATTGGCAAAGTTCAAGGGTGACGTTCAGCGATTTTCCGATTTCATGTTAGCGCAGAAGCCGTACAGCGAACTTAAGTCTTGCTTCAACATACGAGGTGTGTTTCGACCGTCGCTAGAACGAGGAACCGACGAGCCGCGTCAAGGTTCATTTCGGTCGACCGTCTTGAACTCGACGTACAATATTTTCGATCTCGACCGATATTTGCTGGTCGAAGAGAACCACTTGATGCATCGCATGGCGGCTCAGACTCCCTATGATACACTCGTCGTGCTGGTCAATACGACTCGCTATGGGGGAGGTGCGATTTGCCTCGATTACTGCGTTTCCAGCGCAGATCATGCAAACAGCCCTTTGGTGTTTTTGCACGAATTCGGTCATTCGTTTGCCTATCTCGCGGACGAGTACGTCGGCAATGTGGCATACAGCGATATGTTTCCTGAAGGGATCGAACCGGTGGAACCCAACATCACGCGCGAACTCAATCGCGACAAAATCAAATGGAAGGCCATGCTAACACCTGACATCGAGCTTCCCACGCCAAAGCTAGGTACGAGGGATGCGAAAACGAAGCAGCACGTGGGTGCCTACGAGGGTGGTGGCTACATAGCCAAGGGGATGTACCGCCCCGAACAGGCCTGCTGGATGGGCTCGCTCGACCGAGATGAGGGGTTCTGTGCCGTTTGCGCACAGGCCATTCGATGCATGGTCTCGGTTCATTCGCCTGTCGATGTGCGAGGAAATTGAATTGGATTACAATGCTTCCGAAACTGCTGCCGATTTGTAGGAGACGGGCTCCGAAGTGGTAAAGCAAATCGTGTCCAATCTCAAATCCGAGATCCTATGTCGATTCCAAACGATGATCAAATTCTGACGATGCGGGACGCGGTCATTGGCCAAGTCGAGTTTATTCGTCGATATACTCTGGAGCTGCTGGAAAGTGTGCCGCAACCGCTATGGCCCGTGATTCCACCTGGCGCTACTTCGCATGTCGCGTGGCAGGTTGGGCATTTGGCCGTGGCACAGTATGGATTGATGTTGTTCCGACAGCGCGGTCGAGCCGAAGGTGACTTGGAACTAATGCCCGGTTGGTTGCGGAAAAAATATGGGCGAGCAAGCGTTCCGCCAACCGATACCTCCGAGATTCCTTCCAAACAGGAGTTGCTCGACATCCTCCAGAAAATCCATGTGACATCGATGGCAACGGTCCCTGCACTTACTGCTAGTCAACTTGCCGAACCGACCGAAATGCCGTTCGCAGCCTACCCGATCAAGCTCGGGGCTCTTTTGTTTTGTCCGATGCATGAGTCGATTCATGCGGGGCAAATTGGGCTGTTGAGGAGAATGCACGGTCTGGCGTCGGTTCGCTAGCATTTTTTTGATATTGGTTCTTTGGTGGCATTTCGCAACAATTGGAATTCACGATGAACCGTTTTCCTTTCGACCAATGGATGGGTCGCGCATGTCAGTTCGAGAAATCGGCCAAGAGCCTGAAAATCAAAAGTATGGTTGGCGAGAGCGATGCGTCTACATTGCTTTTCGATCCGTCATTTGTGTCGTTCAGATTATGTCACTTGAGCGATGCGATCGGATCTGTCGAATCTTTGCGCGATTATTTGCGACCAAAATTCGACTTCGACAAGGGCTGATACGCGACAACCTGAAACTTGTCTTTCCGCAGTGGCGTGACGAACGGGCACGACGAGTGCAGGAACAAATGTGGCATCATTTGCTATTGATGGGTTGCGAGATCGCGCATGCTCCTCGCAAGATCCATCGCGAAAATTGGTACGAGCATTTTGCGATTCCCAATCGGAGCGAAATGCTAAGAATCATTTTAGACCAGCGTCCTTCGGTACTCGTATCCGGTCATTACGGTAACTTTGAGCTGGCAGGCTTTATCACGGGACTCTTCGGTTTGCCCTCGACGACCATTGCGAGGCCGCTCGACAATGGGTTTGTGCACGATTACTTCACACGTTTTCGGTCGCTAGGTGGTCAGCATTTTTTGCCCAAAGAGGGGAGTTCGCATCCCGTACAAAAACTGCTCAGTCAAGGGGGCAAGCTGGCGTTGTTGGCGGATCAACACGCGGGGGCCAAGGGTTGTTGGGTTGATTTTTTAGGTCACCCAGCTTCATGTCACAAAGGGCTCGCTTTATTTACGCTTTCCAGCGGTGCACCGATGATGGTTGTTGGCAACACTCGCCAAAACGAGCCGTTGAAGTTCAGCTTGTCGGTACTAGGAATAGCGGATCCGAACGTACCGGGCGAGCATTTGGGCAGCGTGCAATCGCTAACGAGCTGGTACAATCAGCGCTTAGAGAAGATCATTCGGACTTTCCCTGAACAGTATTGGTGGGTGCATCGACGCTGGAAAGGACAGCCACCACAAAAACGTTCGAGCCGCGCAGCTTAGTCATGACGAGAATTTACCAAGGCCTTGGCCTGTCCTGCATGTACCCGGAAAATTGGAGAGTGACGGAGGACACCAACGATGGCAAAGTCGTTGGGTTTACTCTCGAAAGCCCCAGCGCTGCGTTTATCACGGTCACCGAGTATCCATGGACTGTCACCCCCGCTGAGGCGTTGGATCAGTCCTACCAAATCATGCGGTCGGAATACGATGATGTTGAATTCGAACCGATCGATACGCACTTGACCTGGGAGGACAAGCCGCTCCCGGAATGCATCGCAGGCGACGTCCGATTCTACTACCTGGACCTGATGGTCGTCTCACGATTGATCGCCTTTGTATTGCATCAACGAACGTATCTCGTTCAAATGCAAGCCGAAGATCGCGACTTCGATAAGCTGGACATGGTCTTCAAGGCAATTCTGGTGAGCATGTTGCAGTCGGTAAAAAATGAGTAATCAGCCTAGTGCTTTGCCAATTTGATCAACGGGGATCGGAACGTTGGGTGGCACGCCCAGAGTCTTCGATGGGAGTGGAGATCAATTGAGAATTAAAACGCAAAGCCTCAGAGCGTGCCACCCCAAATTACCTACTTGACAAAGCGCTAGCGCTCTGTCCAGATTAAAAATTGGGGTTGTCTTGAGCCGCAAGCGCTAGCTGCGATACGATGATTTACGATTAAAAACGCGGCTAGCGCCTGCGGCTCAACCCAAAAAACTAATCTGGACAGAGCACTAGTGCGATGCAGAGCAAACAACATGTAATCATTTCTGCTAACCCGAAATCTGGATCGCACAACCGACATGCGCTGGTCGAGCAACTCCGTCAAGCCATCGAGCTATCCGGTTTTCATTGCGAACTTTTGACAGATCTTGCCTTGGTGTCTGCTCGATCGAGGGAATTAGCAGACGAAGGTCTGCTGCGAACAGTGATTGCAGCGGGGGGAGACGGAACGGCGTCAACGGTCGCGAGTTTGATTCCCATGGAAATCCCTCTGACGCTTTTCCCCACCGGCTCAGAAAACTTGCTGGCAAAGTATTTCGGAATCAAAGCAGACGTCAAGAGCTGCGCCCTGGTTGTTGCCCGAGGGCGGACTCGCACGCTCGATGTCATGCAAGTCAACGGCAAGTTGGCTTTGCTCATGGCTAGCGTAGGCTTTGACGCCGAGGTCGTTCGACGCGTTCATCAATCGAGAAAATCGCACATTACCCGTTGGAGCTACTGGTCAGCAATCCTGGCGGCTTTGGCCTGCTATCGATGGCCCACTTTGAACGTTCGCATACTGGATAGCCAAGGTGGGCTCATCGAATCCACGAACGGTAACTGGGTATTTGTGTTCAATGTGCCTCGCTATGCCGCTGGAATTGCCATCATGGAGGATGCGATCGAAGATGACGGATACCTTGATATCGGGATCTTTGACCAAGGCGGTTTGTTTCACGGCTTGTGGTGCTACTGGAATGTGTGCCGCGGCAGTCACCATCGGATGAAGCAATGGCGACGATTCCGAGCGCACGCGATCGTCATCGAGTCCAACGCTGAGGGCGCATCCTGTCAGATGGATGGCGATTGGGCATGTCCGCTGCCGGTTGCGATCGAACTTGCACCGCGAAAGCTGGCATTGATGGTCTAGAGTAAAACGATTGTCTCAATCGTTTGCAGATCAGTGGGTCTTCTCCCAATTGAGCGGGCGTAGCGGATCTTGTTAAAGATCCCGATGCTGCCGGATCTTTAACAAGATCCACTACACACAAAATAAGGTACGAAGACGCACTCCAGCTTGGATCGCAGAATGAGCAAGCTGGAAAAAGTCTGCTGAATTTTCCGATATTGATGGCGAACGGTATTCCACATGGCCGATGCATATTTGTTGTCACGGTAAGTTGCAGGGCATGGGGAGTAGATTGTGCTGTCATTCACACAAGCAAAGAGACGCAGTGGCAAAATTGCGATCAAGTGGATTGCCACCGCAGTGCTTGGGAGCGCGGGTGTTGCAACGGTTTCTTACAACGCTTCCAACAAACCGGAATCCAGTCAGACAGCAGCCTTGCAAGCGGACACGAAAGATCCGGTAGATGGCGAGTCGACCAGATCCGCATTGCAGATGACAGTTCAAGAGTCCGCTGTCTTTGGTTCCAACGATTTGCCGACGGCGTCAAGGCCACTGCCGAGTCCACCCAAGAAGAAGGTTGCTGCTGCTCAACCAATGCCAGCGGCGGCACCACCCCCGAAGCCGCAAGCATCAATGGGTGGTGAGACTGTGGGGTCGGTACCATCCACCGGAGCTTCGACCACCGGAGCTCGCGAAGATTTTGACTCGCTCGGTCGTCGATGGGTCCGAGTTTATTTTGCGACCGACCGAACTCGACTCGATCTGAACGGACCCTGGATATACACACGCATGTGGGCACCAGTCGCGCTCGGCGTGTTGCTGGCTTCGATCCTTGCCATCGGAATAGTGGCCGGATTGCGGCGAGTCATTGCGTGCGCCGGCACTGCGGTTGCCGTCATCATGACAGCTTACTTTGCACAACAAGCGGTTATCGGCACGCAAGCGGTTCGATTGTTGGCTAAGTCAAGCGACATCGCGTTCGGTACCACGCGCTACACGCAACGACCTAACGAGTATCCTCTGCATTTGGGAGTCAGCGAGGTCACACTTCCACCCAATCACAAGATCGGCGAACTTGAGCGACCTAGTTTGCTGAGACTCGAATGGAAAGAGGACGACAAGAAGCATGTTGTTTTGCAACGGGTCGAAGTCTTGGAACCAGACGACTTCTTTCGGGATGTACAAGCCAAGGGGCGAGACAGCGCGCTGGTGTTTATTCACGGCTTCAATGTCAGGTTCGACGACGCGCTGCGACGAACCGCTCAACTGACCGCGGATCTCGACTACCGTGGAATTCCTGTGCTCTACAGTTGGCCATCCAAGGGCAAGACGTTAGCCTACACCTACGACGAATCCAACGTGGGTTGGACCGTACCGCATCTCGAGGAATTCTTGTTGGATCTCAAGACGAAAGCCAACGTAGAACACATTCACGTGGTGGCGCACTCGATGGGCAACCGAGCCTTGTTAGGCGTGGTAGAACGGTTTGGATTGCAAGGAGTCGGTTCGCCAGTGCTCTCTCGCGTTGTTATGGCCGCACCCGATGTCGACTCCCAGGAGTTTCAAAACCGATTTTCTGGATTGCTCCAGCGGGTGGCGGTGGCCACGACGGTTTATGGATCTAAGAATGATAGAGCGCTGCAGTTATCGGAGTCGATTCACGGTTACGATCGACTCGGACTGGTGTCGGATCAATTTGGTTCTCACGACAACGTCGACATGATCGACACGTCACCGTTGGATTTGTCCTTGTTGGGACATTCGTATTACGGCGAGAATCCGCTGGTCATGGACGACATCAAAGCATTTCTAAGTGTCCAGACTTCGGCTCGATCGCGACCCTGGCTGCGGGTCGATGCAGCGGCAGCTCCGAATCGAGTCGTTTGGCGATTTGCCCCATCAGCAGCGTCGGGTGCGACCGATCGCAAGTAATTCTCATTCTTATCGGATCCGTTGGGCCCGGCAACGCGATTTGGCAAAAGAATGAAATGACAAAAGAATAAAGAAGGCTACCTGCTGAATTTCGACGGTACAGGAAGTAGCATCAGCAATTCGAAACGCTTGACGCGATTCGATACGAAAGCGAGACGGCCTCCGAGACCACTGGGGTCATTCTTCCGTCCGGAACATTCTTCTGTCTACCATTCTTCTGTCTACCATTCTTCTGTCTACCATTCTTCTGTCTACCATTCTTCTGTCTACCATTCTTCTGTCTACCATTCTTCTGTCTAAAGTTCTGTTGTCATCGAACCCACTGGGCTGGGCGAACGTTAATAATCATTTTGCCAGACTTGCCTTAACGAGTTTGTTGTCGTTTCGCACAAAAATGCTCTTTTCAGCGAAAGCCGGGTGAGTCCAGCATACACCGCCTCGGCTTGGCAATTGCAACGTAGTCGGCTCGATCAAATTGCAGCGATCGAGGATCGTCAGGCCGGTCGGTGCAAGCTTGCCGATCAGCAATTCTCCTCGTTCGTTAAACATCCAAACTCGGTCTGCCTGTCGGACCATATGGATCGCGGCCCATCGATTCTTGGGGACGGCCGTTAAGTCCTCCCAAACGCGAGCGCCTGTTTTCGCGTCCAAGCATCGAAACTCGCCATAGCTGTCTGCACCGTAGACATACCCTTTCTCAAATATGTTTGTCCCGATCATCGTATGCAGTGACTGGGTATTCTTTTCATCGGGACCTTTCGCTCGCCAAATCATCTCTGACGAGAGCGATTGGCTTGGGACGCTCACCATCATGGAACCATCATAGAACGAAGAAACAAACAACATCTCGTCGGCCAAAATGGGCGTTGAAATGCCGATCGGCATGCGAGACGGACGGAACTCGTGCGACCATATCGTCTTGCCGTTGGTTGGGTTCAAACCTGTCAAGCTGTCGCCGGTCCAACACACCAATACATCCTGCTTAGCTTGCTGGATGATGATCGGGGATGAATAGCCCGCACGGTCGCTCAAGGCACGCCAAACTTCCTTGCCATCGTTTTTGTTGAAAGCCACCATGCACGCATTCGCGCCGCCAACTTGTTGAATAACCAAGTCCTTATAAATTAATGGCGACGCCGCAATGCCCCAAATCGGCATATTGATGTCATATTCCGTCAACAGATCTCGTTTCCAAACCACTTCGCCACTGACAGCATTCAGGCAATGGAAATGCCCCATGGAGCCAACAGCGTAGGCGAGTCCCTCGTGGATGGTGACGCTCGCACGCGGCCCCGCAGGATATTGCACTTTGTAGGGGGCATCGTATGCGTGCTTCCAAAGCTCCTTGCCGGTCGATGAGTCGAAACAGAGGACGCGTTCGGTTTGATTGCGGTCATCGGCATTGCGATCCATGACATAAACTCTGCCGGCAGCCACCGTTGGCCCACAGTAACCCGGGCCGATTTCCACGGACCAACTCAACGGCAATTGCCCATTCGGAAGATCGTCGCGAATTCCCTGCTCCTTCCAAAGCCCGTCGCGGTTGGCTCCTCGCCATTGGGGCCAATCATCGCAGCGGACGGAATTCAAAGGACCGAAAACCGCCGCGAAATGAACGGCGAGAATGAGAAACGCATTCCGAATTTGACTCATCGATAATTCCTTTACTCCTGCTCAGACTGCCTGTAATCCAGCTCAGACTGACCGTAATGTGATTGGCATAGAGTAGACATTGTGACACTTTTTCAAAATCTGTCAGCAACCTATTGGTCGGATAAGCACAATCGGCAAGAGTAGCAGGCACGCTCCGCCACCCCACCCACGCATCATCATTCTGTGAGATTTCGTTAAAAACCACTTGGAAAGTGCCTTCAGGCGTAAGGCGGCGTCAGACTTCAGACTTCAGACTTCAGACTTCAGACTTCAGACGACTTCAGACTTCAGACTTCAGACGACTTCAGACTTCAGACTTCAGACTTCAGACTTCAGACTTCAGACTTCAGACTTCAGACTTCAGACTTCAGACTTCAGGCGTTAGGCGTTAGGCGTTAGGCGTTAGGCGTTAGGCGTTAGGCGTTAGGCGTCAAACTTCAGACTTCAAACTACTTGAGCGCTGCAAGAATTGTGAACAACTAGATGCGCCGGAGTGCAATTCCTTCAGGACCGATCGATCGCATCGAATGGAACCTACCGAGCACTTGAAAATGGTTCGAACTGGCTGGCAGCATGGTCAGCACTTGAACCTGGGCTTCGGGTAGCTGAAAAGGTGGAAAACCGCAATCGGCAATGCAAGGTCCGACTAAATGATGGTGCGCAATTCTGCCGTAGCGGAACGCGTCAAGAGTTTCGATAACGTCTCGAAACGTTGAAGGATTCCACCACATGCGAGCAGAATTGCGCAAGCTCATATAAATCGTGTGGCTATGATTCCAAAGAGGCAAGTCGCCGGCATCCTAATACCATTGCGTGCAAAGAGTTTCGAATTCGGTTAACATACTTAGCGAGCCATTCGAAATTCAACGATGCTTTCCACCACAGTCGGGATTTTACTCGAATGAGCACATTTCCCTAAACTGAACTCATTGCTTTAAGTTATCGATGATGCGGCGTCGCAAACGACTTCTTTTCGAACGGCTAGAGTCGCGTCGACTTCTATCCGAAATACGCGGTTTCAAATGGGACGATCAAGACGGAGATAGTATCTTTGACGGCAACGAGCCAGGACTATTTGGCCGAACTATTTTCCTCGATCAGAATCGCAATCGAGTCTTAGACGCTGGGGAAGCGACGGCAGTGACTGCGGCGGACGGAAGCTACGCATTCACGAACCTTGGTCCTGGCACTTATTACCTTGCTGAAACGGCCCAGTCTCTTTGGCGTCCTACCTATCCGAAGAATCTCTTGGAGGCGCAGACCAAGATCTTCGTGAATGGGGGGTTCGACATTTTTGGCAACAACGGAATGATCACTCGCTTGGA
Organism: Pirellula sp.; assembly: GCA_040080875.1. Classification (GTDB taxonomy): domain Bacteria; phylum Planctomycetota; class Planctomycetia; order Pirellulales; family Pirellulaceae; genus JBKCUI01. Next base: position 10,058 of record JBEBHM010000053.1, on the reverse strand, counting down.
TGTGGACGGTTCGAATGCGACCACGATCCAAACCGGCATCACGGGTACATTCGGGCTTGATGACATCAACAGCGATCTTTACTTTTGGCAAAACAATGTTTCGAAAAGATCGGAGTTGGACGGAACTGGTTCCGTAAACACTGGCTTGCCTTTTGCCAAAGCGTATGACTTCGATGTTCGAAACAGTAGGATGTTTTATTCGCAAGAGCGAGAATCTTTTTCAACTAACTTTGCCTATTCCCCAAGCACTCGATTGCACTTGGGTCTTAATTTCATTCAGGATTTGGAGTACGACCCTGTCTCCGATCGGATTTTTGTAGCCAATCGAACGGGGCTAACTTCTGGCCACAACATATACAGTGCCCCTGCAGACGGATCGGCTGGCAACAGCGGTGGTTTGAGTCCACAGATTGTCGGAGGCATCACGGACTTAGGTGGAGTTGCCTTCGATGCCGTCAATCGCAAGCTCTACTTCACCGACAGCAATACCATCTATGTTTCGAACTTCGATGGCACGCAGAAGCAACTTCTGACCAGCTTTGGCCGATCCTATGTAGACACCGATGATATCGAAGTGGTGCCTGAACTTAATGCGCTATTTTGGACAGACAGTGGCAACGGCAGGATCTATCGTTCTACACTCGACGGAACGGATGTGCGTATCGTCTCCATGCCGGGCTTCAAACCGCAGCAAATAGAGTTGCAAGTGCCATGGTATTCGGTCGTTCTCGGTGCAGGGGAGACTGTGACCAACAAGAATTTCGGCAACCGATTGGTTCAATTCGATTTCGGCGATGCACCGAGTGCCGCTCAATCCGGCCTGGCTTACGACTATGATACCGACCGAGCGGTCAACGGTCCCCGCCACGCCAACTTTGGGCCCAAGCTCGGCTTGCAACGCGATACGGAACTGGACGGTCAACCGACGGCGTTGTCGGATGGTGACGATGCAAACGGCTCGCCAGACGATGAAGACGGCATCCAAATCGCCAGTACCCTTTATGCCTCGACTTTCAACGACATCACCTACAGCCTCCAGGTCAATCTTCAGAACGCCGACCCTGTCTCGAACAAGCTCAACGCCTGGATCGACTTTGATCGAAGTGGCTTTTGGGACGAGACCACCGAAACGATCTTCGACAATTACGAACTTGGTACGACCAACGGGGTGCGAACGTTGTTATTCACGGTGCCTCGCGATGTTGGCAACAATGTTCAGCTTGGATCGAGCGTCGCCCGCTTTCGATTGAGTACTGCTGGAAGTCCTTTGCCGATTAACGCTGCGAGCGACGGTGAAATCGAGGACTACGTAGTAAACTTGGCTGCAACGTCGGAGATCCAAGGGACCAAGTGGCGGGACCGGAACAACGATGGAATTCGCACTGCCGATGAGCCGGGCCTTCCCGAATGGGAAGTCTACATGGACATCAACAACAATGGGCAGTGGGAAGCCTCGGAACCAAAGACGCTTACGCAGCAAGACAACCCTGCGACAACTCACGTTAACGAAGCTGGATTCTACCGATTCGTAGGTGTTTCCCCTGGAACCTACGTCATTCGCGAAATTGCCCAAGCGTATTGGCGTCAAAGTTTCCCGGGGCCAGTCAACGAAAACAAGCACACGCTGACGATTGGCGCGAATCAATTATTCGTTGGCTACGACTTCGGCGGTGCCCTCACACCCCAACTCGCGTTCGTGCGCGACTCAAGCACTGCGGTTGAGCCCACGACGGAACATCGCGTTGCGGTGCAATTGCAAATGCCGCTGGGCATTCTGCTGCTTGACCCAATCTCGGTGCAAGTGGTTGCTAACCCGGCTGGATCGGCCAGCATAGGCTCGGACTTTCAATTTACGACTCAAACGCTGACATTTGGTCCTTTATCTCAGCAAGCGTCGATTCGCGTGGCAAATGCTTCGATCCTTCAAGACCTGCTGGTCGAGGGTTTGGAAACAATTCCGTTGACCTTAGTAAACCCTAGCGGCTTGGCAACGATTGGTTCAATTGGTTCCCACCTAATCACGATTATCGACGATGATAGCCCACGTGTATTGAGCTCCGCACCTGATGGCATTGAAGTAACCGAGTTCGGGCGGTCGGTGAGCGTTGGGCTTCGACTGTCCACGCAGCCCACAGGCAATGTCGTAGTGTCGATTGCATCCAACGATTCCACGGAAGGTACCGTATCCGTTCCTAATCTGACTTTTACGACTTCCAATTGGAATCAGCCGCAGTCGGTCTTCATTGCAGGAGTGGACGACATTATTATTGACGGCAACGTGATGTTCAGTATCCGAACCAGCACCGCATCCAACTCGGACCCAGCCTATGCTGGGCTTGCTCCGTTCGATTGGTTGGTTACGAACTTGGACGACGATCAACCGGGAGTCTTGATTACCTCCACGACGGGAAACTCGGTAACCGAATCGGGCGGCCAAGGTAATTTTACCGTCGTGCTCAAATCGCCACCCAGCGGCACTGTCAATATCGGCCTGACTTCCAACGATTCAACCGAAGGGACGGTGGCACCCTCTAGCGTCACTTTCGATTTGCTCAATTGGAATGTACCACAGTTCGTTACGGTCACAGGTGTCAACGACGAGGTAGACGACGACAACATCTCGTTCTTGATCGTAACATCCGCTGCCATCAGTTCCGATCTTCATTACAACGGGTTGAACCCGAGCGATGTCTCTGTTTTGAATTTGGACGATGATGTGGCGGGTATTTTGCTTAATCGAACGGCTGGCTTGATCACCACCGAAGCGGGAGGGACCGATAACTTCACCATCGTGCTAAACAGTCAGCCCACTTCGAACGTCACGATCAACCTCCTCTCCAACGACAACACCGAAGGGACGGTCAATCCGACGTCGATCACCTTCACTCCTGAAAATTGGAATGTCCCCATTCAGCTGGTGGCTTCTGGGTTCGATGATCAGATCGATGACGGCGATATCGCTTATGGCATCATGACGTTTGCGGCCTCCAGCATGGATGCAAAGTACTTCGGGATGAACCCTCCGGACGTATCGGTTACGAATCTTGACAATGACACTGCGGGAATCACTGTATCCCCAGTATCCGGATTGACGACCACGGAGAACGGAGGCACTGCCGGTTTTTCCGTCGTCTTGCAATCGCAACCGCTCGCCAATGTGACGATCGATGTGTCGAGCTCAGACACCACGGAGGGAAGCGTGAGTCCGACAACTCTGACATTCACGCAAGCCAATTGGAACGTTGCTCAAAACCTCATGGTTCGTGGGGTTGATGATTTGATTGACGACAATGACATTGCATACACGATTGTGACCGCCCCTGCCGTTAGCACAGACGCAATCTATCAAGGGATGAATGCTGCCGACGTCAGCGTCGTCAATTTGGACAGCGAGTTTCCTGGTGCAGCCGCAACGCACACGGGCGGAACGACACTGGTAACCGAAGGGGGGCCCACGGATAACTACACCGTAGTCCTAACAGGGCCGCCCAACGCCAACGTGGTGATCACGATCATTGCCGGCAACCAGCTCACGACCTTGCCTACTTCGTTAACCTTCACTCCCATCAACTGGAATGTACCTCAATCCGTAGAAGTTCGAGCGATCGACGATTCGATTTTCGAAGGCACGCATAGCGACGTTGTGGCGCATACTTCTGCCAGTCTTGACTCAACATACAACGGTTTAACCATCAACAATCTGACTGCAACGATTACGGATAATGACGTGCGCACATTGAGCGTGTCAGTCGATCCGTCGACCATCAGTGAGTTTGGCGGTGTCGCAACCGGTGTGGTGACACGAAACACGGCAAGCAATCCTCAGAGCCTTACGGTTCGCTTGAGCAACGGAGGAAGCGATGAAGTAACGTTGCCAGCGACCGTGACAATACCTGCCAATTCAGCCTCGGTCAGCTTCCAAATCACAGCTGTGGATGACGCCATCTTGGACGGTACGCAAACGGTCGCGATTTCAGCGATGGGGCTGGATGCTAGCGTTACGCTTGGCTTGGACACGAGTTATGCAATCAATGGTTACTCGCTCCTCTCCGGCTACCGATTGGATATCGATCCGAACTATATCAAATTTGCGGTTCAGGCGGATGGCAAACCTGTTATTGCCGGTCGGCATGCTACGCAAAGCGGATCCTGGAACATCTATCGCCTCAATGTGAACGGTAGCTTGGACTCAACCTTTGGGCTGGCTGGCGTTTCAACCGTAGCTTTCCCCGGACTAAGCTTTCCTCAATCAGTGGATGTCTATCCGGATGGAAAGATTCTCGTTGTCGGACGCACCACTGGTTCGGGAGATCATTTGGTGGCTCGCTTAACACCGACTGGGGCGATTGATTTGCAATTGAACTCGAGCACTTCTGTTTTTGGCCTGGATGCCATTGCTGACAAAACCGGAAACGGAGGATTCTATGTCGCCGGATCCGTCATCGACGACTTTGGCGTTGTACGCTACAACTCCAACGGAACAAGGGACACGAACTATGGCACCAACGGCATCGCCCGACTCGTATCTGCGACAAGTTCCGATGCGGGTATTGCAGCTTTCCAACAGGCCGACGGAAAAATCCTCGTCGCGGGAACCAGCAGTTCCAATTTTGGCATTGTTCGATTCAACACCCATGGAACCCCAGATACGACTTTCAGTGGAGATGGCTTGCAAACCGTTGACTTGGGCAGCGGAGATTCTGCAAACGATGTAGTCGTGCAGCCCGACGGCAGGATTGTGTTGGTGGGAACGACCAATAATCGCGGCGACTGGGCCGTGGTCCGACTCAACGCCGACGGTACGCTTGATACCAATTTCAGCGGGGATGGCAAGGACATTTTGGTTCTATCGGTGAATGCCGAAGAAGCGACGTCCGTTGCAATCCAACAAGACGGCAAGATCGTTGTGGCGGGCGATGTTTTTGTTTCAGGGGAAGGAACCAATTTTGCGTTCGTGCGATATCAATCGAACGGTGCTTTGGATCCCAGTTTTGACTTGGATGGAAAACTATTCCTGCCGCCCCAACCGTCTATCTTTGAGTCGATCTACAGCATTCAGATGCTCCCCAATGGCAAAGCTTTGGCGTTGGGTGGATACACCTCCACGTATCATATGCTGCAACTTAGTTTGGCAAGTTCAGCGTTTATCGATGGCACGACGACATTGCAAGTAACCGACTATGAAACCGTCGAAATCAATGTCGTGCCCAACGAACTGATTGAGGGTGGACTCGCTGGCGTTGGGACAGTGACTCGCTCCAATACGGATATGAGCCAGCCGCTCACGGTTTCGCTTTCTAGCAGCAATCCTTCAGCAGCGACTGTTCCCGTCACGGTTGAGATCCCTGCGAACCAAGCGTCGGCAACATTTCTGGTAACGCCAGCCAGCAATGGGATCGATTCAACGCCACAGAACACTACGTTGGCTGGAACCGCAACTGGTTACGTGAGCGGAACACGCACGGTGACCGTTCACGATTCGGTGAGAAACGTCTTCGACCTGTCCACTCTATCAGGGGTGGGCACTGTGATTCGAGGTGCGGAATCAGGCGATCGAAGCGGCTACTCCATAAGTCATGTTGGGGACGTCAACCGGGATGGCTATGACGATATCGTCGTAGGTGCTCCGAGTGCGGCCGGTTTTACCAACTTAAAGTTGTTTGCCGGCGAAAGCTATTTGCTCTTTGGCGGACCGGCCCTTCCTGCATTGTTGGATCTGGCCAACCTCGGCGCTGCGGGTATTCGGATCTTTGGGGCTGACCAGAATGACCAAAGCGGTTATGTGGTGAGCGGTGGCGGGGATGTCAACGGCGACGGATTTCATGACATCTTGATCGGCGCATTTCATGCAGACCGAGCGACAAACCCCAATCCCAACGCCAACGATGCGTACGTGATCTTCGGTGCATCTGTTTTTTCCAGCGACATCGATCTTTCCGCGATGGGGACTGCCGGTGTCACCATCCGAGGAGCCACCAATGCGAACCGAAGCGGCAGCTTGATCGGTACGGCGGGGGATATCAACAGCGACGGATTTGCCGATATTATCGTCGGCGCGCCCTTGATGGGATCGATCGCAAACACGCTTGACGAACGAGGTCGCAGCTATGTGATCTACGGGCGATCCAATTTACCAAGCGTCGTGACGCTGGATTCGTTAGGCAGCAATGGCATCACTATTCAGGGTGCCGAGCCAGGAGATCGAAGTGGTAGTGCGATCAGCGCGGCTGGCGATGTGAATGGCGATGGATTCGGCGATCTATTGATCGGAGCCGACTCGTCTCGCGGGTTTGGAAACAACGCTCCGGGAGCGGGTGAGACATATCTCATCTTTGGAGGCGCTGCACTGCCCACGACCGTGAACTTGGCGGCATTGGGATCGATGGGTTCGATCCTATTCGGTTCCGAATCGGGAGATCGCAGCGGCCAATCGGTACAAACAGTCGGCGATTTCAATGGAGACGGATTTGCTGACCTCGTGATCGGCGCGTCGACAGGCGATGGTTTCAACAACCAGGTTCCCAACGCGGGCGAGGCGTATTTAATTTACGGCAGTTCATCCTTCCCGACGACACTCAACCTAAGTGCATTGGGCACACGAGGTGTCCGGTTCGATGGTGTTGATACTCGAGACCTAACTGGGATCGCAGTCACGGGACTAGGGGACGTTGATGGCGATGGTTTAGATGACTTGGCCATCGGTTCGCATAACGCAGATGCCCTAGGAAATGCCAAACCAGACTCGGGTGAAACCTATGTGCTCTTTGGTGGTACATCTTTAACAAGTACAGTGAATCTTGGATCCTTGATCGGGTTAGGAGTGTCGGTTTACGGTGCGAATACCGGAGACGAGAGCGGTTTTGCGTTGAGCCGAGCCGGTGATGTCAATGGAGATGGATTCAACGACATGCTCATTGGAGCCCCAATGGCTTCAGGGGTTGCAAACAATCGTCCGGGGGCGGGCGAGAGCTATCTCGTATTCGGAAGAAACGCGATACGACTCTCGGTCGCGATTCTCGGATCCACGCAATCGGAAACTTTGACCGGCACCACTGCTGCCCAAAGTATCAACGGTTCCGCTGGCAACGATATCCTCGTCGGCAACGGCGGCGGCGATGTTCTCTTGGGAAGTCAGGGAGACGACGTGCTGGCGATCTCGGACGCTGCCTTCAAGCGCGTGATGGGTGGCACTGGCATCGACACATTGCGACTCGATGGCTCGGGGTGGAATCTCGATCTCACGTCGCTGAGTGATCAACGTTTGAACGAAATCGAGGTCATCGACATCACCGGGATTGGAAACAACACGTTGACGTTGAACGCGCGCGAAGTGCTGAGCCTGTCCTCCAATTCAAATACGTTGATCGTGCGGCGAAATCCAGGGGACGTTGTCAATCTCGGCCCGGGTTGGACGATCGGCCAGAATGAGCTCATTTCAGGCCAATGGTTCCAAACCTACACACAGGGACAGGCATCTCTCAAAGTTCGGTCGATCAACGATCCACCTGTACTATCCGTGACTCAATCCAACGTGACAGGAAATGTGCTTTCTACTCTGTCGAACACGGGCACATGGAACGATCCCGAATCGGGCAACGTCGATTTGACAGCCTCTATTGGAACCGTGACGAAGAACGGGGATGGGACATGGGCGTGGCAGCTGACTCCCGCGACATCCCTCACGAATGTGACGGTGACGATTACGGCGAACGATGGTGTCAACACAACGGCAGTCTCATTTGTGTTGAATGCACTGGTAAACGTCACGAACAGGGCCATCTATTACAAAGGCTCGTCATTTGCGGCTGGTGGAGTAAACATAGCTAGGGCATTAGCACCAAACAAGATCCTTGCTGAATCCGGTGCAACGCCATTGACCTTGAGCTTCGCCAACGTCAGCAACTACACGCGAGGCATTAATGGAATTGTATTTGATATTGCAGGTTTGGCTTCCACGAATTTGACCGTGGCGGACTTTGGATTTCGAATGAGCCCGACGGGACTATTCGATGCCACTGCGAATCCGCCGAGTTCCTGGCTTGCGGCCCCACCTCCCTCGGCCATCGTCGTCAGTCCCGGCAATGCGACGACAGCTGCTCGAGTTCGCATCGAATGGGCAGACAACGCAATAATCAATCGATGGCTGCAAATTCGCATCGCGGCAAATGGAAACACGGGCTTGTCCGTACCCAAGACGTATTACATTGGCCATCTCTACGGAGAAGTGAACGGGGTCATCACAAATTCTAGCTACGTTGTGAACAGCGCGGACCTATCTGCCGTCTTGCCGGCCCTTGGCACTGCCCCCTTGTCGAGTAGCCGCGACGTTGACAAAAACGGGGTCATGCAAAATGCCGACTTGGTGGCAGTACGGAACGCAACGAAGAGTGGTTTCGTGTTGCGAAACATTACCATTTCCGAATGAGGAAAAGCACTGTCATGGTCAAATTCGCATTTTTGAATGCGCGCGTACATTCAGCGCGACCACCTTATGGTAGTTTTTTTGGATGTCGTTGTCCAATGGCTTGAACGCTATCAGCACGGCTCGTCAGCATTCGATGGGTTCAGTCTCGCCACCCTGGTAGAAATCCGAAGCTCGAAAGCTCCACCTGTCTTATCCGGCGTTTGAACCGCTGACAGAGCGCCACGCTTTCGACGGGCTTGTTCAATAGAGAGTGAACTCTATCGATACCCTCGGTGTCAGGTAGGCGTTATCAGTGTGCTGGTCGCATGACAAGTCAATCAGAGCCTCGAGCATCGGTGTCCGGTACCGTTTAACGCAAATTGGGACTTTTGCTCCCCTCGGATGGCGCACTTTTGGCTTGTAACGAATCGATATCAGCCACCGCCGCCTTCTGCGTCGGCTCATGCGTCGCCCATTGATCGATGTCGCGCAGCCGAATCGCACGTACGAACTGTCTCAAGATTAGTGCTGGCGTGGTGCTCAGTGCATGATCGCACTCGGCAAGTGCGATCCACTTTAGGCGTTCGAGGGCTTGGAGTAAGGCTTGATTCCTAATTCGGTACGTTTCAGTTGGACCAAACCAGACGTGCAGCCAAGCTCTTTGGCTATTTCGGCGTCAGAAATCTTGCCCATTTTTTTGATGACCTGTTTCGTCCACTTGAGGCTGCTGCGTCGTTTGACTTGAATCCCAAGCTCCAAGCGCTTGGCTGCAATAAATTGATACGACAAACCCAACTCTACGGCGAGCTCGTCGTCAGGCACCGTCCCCAATCGCTTCAGCATGGCCGACGTCCATTCGAACGCCACAGAAGACTTGACCGGTGGGATATTGCGCTCCGCACGCATCATCGCAACCAATCCAGGCGATACACCTATTTGTTTGGCGACGATCGTATCAGGCATTGTGCCGAGAAGCTTCAGCTCACTCTTTTTCCATCGCCTCTTCTGATGGCTGCAAGCGGCGATGCCGAGCTCAATGCGCTTGGCAGTTACCACGCGTTGCTGAATTTCCCATCGGCGAGCCAACTCGTGGTCAGGTTGCTTACCTAGTTCGGCAATCTTATCCTGGGTCCAGCGTAAAGTCCCTTTGCGATCGAAGGGAGCGATCCCGAGCGTCCTGCGCCGATGGCAAACTTGGTCACTCGGTATGTTCAACTTTCTTGCGATCGCCCCATCCGACATCGTTCCGAGCAAGGCCAATTCTTTGTCCGTCCAAGAATGCTCTGTGCTCCGTATATATTCCGCAAGGGGAATCTGATGAAACGCTCGGTAGAGACGGATGTCGCTCCTGCGAACTTCGTATTGGTCCGCAAGTTGTTTGTCGGGAACCTTTCCTATTTTTTCAATCAACTCGGGAGGCAAGTCAGGTTCCGGGTCCATTTCGCTTTTGCCAAACGGTAAGATCCCCAATCCAATGCGTTTGATTTTCACCGAAAGGCTAGAAATTTGATACTCACGAGCAAGCCTCCCGTCAGGAATCTCCCCCAGTTGATTGAGCATGCCTTTGGTCCACTCGATGTCTTGAATCTTGGTGTGCGGTTCGATCCCTAATTGCGTTCGAATCTGAGTGACGGTACAAGGTGCTACACCCCAG
>JBEBHM010000602.1:0-5464 GCA_040080875.1 Pirellula sp. | reverse complement strand
CCCGCCCCGGCGCCTGGCCTAGTTCCCGATGCTGGCGCGGCTGTGGCCGCTTTAGGTGCGTCACGCTTGGCCACTGAATCGGTTGAACCAAATTCACCGACAGATCGATGAAACATAATCTCATCGCCAGAGACTTTACCAGTGTAGGTGATGCGAAGCTCACGGCCTTGAGCGTCCAAAATCTCGACGAAGTTCAGTTCGTCACCTTGGAACTCAACATTTTTGAATTCAATCTCGCGCTTTTGACCATCTCGTTCCGCAGTAGCATTTGCGGTTATTTTCTCGCCGTCGTGCTTGAATGTGAAAGCGTACTTTTGCAGGCCGCGTTGAGTTTCGAAGTCAGCGTTCCAAAGTCCGGTCAGGTCGTTTCCAACTTTGTCACTGAACAGCAGTGGTGCCATTTGATAGAGGCATCGTCGCCACGATTGCCACTCATGGGCAGTATCCTGCGATGCGTAGAAATGAGCATTGACGCCAGCTGCTTTCAATCCCTCAGTCGCTGCTTTAGGATCTCCGCCAAAACCGCCGCGGTTGCCTCCGAGTTCTTTACTGCCGTAGCCGACAAAGACCAACTTGACCTTTTGCTTGAACTCATCCATATTCGTGATGCTGTCGGCACCGATGCTTCCGCCACTGAACAATCCGATAGCCGAGAACTTGTCGAGGTTTGCTGGTGCAATGGTTCGTGTTTGCATGCCGCCCATCGACAAACCTGCCATCGCTCGATTGGGTTGATCGGCAAGCGTGCGAAAGTTGGCGTCTACATACGGAACCAAATCGTCCAGTAAGACCCCCTTGAACTTGTCGAAGTTAAAGGCTGGCCGACCACCGCCAGCTCCGCCGCGCGGCCCGCCCAATGGTGCATCGTTGGTCATACCGTAAGTCATCACGATAATGAACGGCTTCGTTTTGCGATCGGCGATCAAGTTGTCCATGATCAAGTTGGCATGACCTTGAGCGCCCCAACCGTTTTCGTCTTCGCCCCAACCATGTTGAAGATACAAAACTGGGTAGCGAGTTTCGGCGTCCTTCTCATAGCCCGGCGGAGTGTAAACAAACGCTTTATGATGTGCTTCGGTCGTCTTCGAATAAAATAGGACTTGTCGAAGCTGACCGTGGGGAACGTTTTTGAGTGCGTAAAAATCTTGATCGGCAGCGGGCACTTCAATGCCGCTTCCCCACCGCATCGCTCCGAAGAAGTAGAGGCTATTCGGATCAGGAACGTCAGCTCCATCAATTTTCAAACTGTAGTAATGAAAGCCTTCATCCAGTGGAGCCGTGATCCCGGTCCAAACTCCGCCCTCGCCCTTGGTCAAAGCGACTTTGCCCAGGCTTACGGACACGCTCTGAGCCTCAGGAGCCACGACGCGAAATCGCGCACGACGCTCCGAATTGACTTGTGGATACTCTTTTCCTTTCTGATTGATTGTGGACGGCTTCCAGTCATCTGCAGGTGTAGGTTCCTGAGCCGTTCCGATCGAGAACATCATCAATACGACATACGTGATCAGTAACAATCGAGAGGTCATGGCAAATCCTTTGGTCATAATGGGGACTGGTTCACTGTTGGGTGCAAAAAAGGCAGGCGTGCATCAATTGAAATACAATGGCAAGGTCTCTGTATTGAGTATGCTTTCATTTGTGGAGTGCGAATCATCTCATTGGGTCCAGCGGATTTCATCAACGGCGACAAATCCGCCGGGCTGCGAGCCGCTGATTTCTATGAAAGCGATTCCCTCGCCTTCGACAGCAAGTTCAAAAAAGGGCACATGCTCTTCAGGCGTCTTGCGCACCGGCACATGCTCCAGTCCGTCCTTGGCAATTCGTTTGCCATCGGCATCGAATGCTTCAACCAGAGCGGAACTGGTAGTGGATCCCCACAAAACTAGTTGCACTTTCTTTACGGGTTTCTCGAAAGTCGCGCGCAATGGGATAGCCTCGTTCGCCATCGCATTCACGATCCCTTTGTGATTCGTTCCAAGATGAGGAAAGAACGAAATGCGGCCGATAGCTTTGCTCTTTTTGGGCTGGTGTGCGAGTCCAAAAATTACGCCTTGATCTGACCAAGTTGGCACCGGCTTACCGATTTGAACGGATTCAAAATCAATGCTCGAATCCTGGGCGAAAGCGCCTGATCCGAAAGCGAAGGCAAACGCGATGGTGGCCATGCAAGATCGATTTGTCGCGCATCTACTTGTACCTATCATGTCGACTCAAGGCCTCGCATCGTGCCTGTCGAAGAAGCAAACTTGTCCTGCTCAATCCCCATTCGCTGCAATATTGACACAAACAAATTCGGCAAAGGATAGTTCTGTTGATGGTCAAACATCAAATGATGACCATGCTTAAATCCGCCTCCAGCAAAGAGGATAGGCATGTTGGTGGTCGAGTGCGCGTTGGCGTCGCCAAGATTGGATCCGTACAAGATCATGCTTCGATCAAGCAGCGATTCATCTTCTTCTTTCACACTTTTGAGATCGGCTAGGAATTGATCCAGTAACTTCATGTGTTCCACATCGATCACTCGCAACTGGGCGAGCTTCTCTTCAGACTTTCCGTGATGAGATAGGTTGTGGTAACCATCGCTGATCGTCTTACCCGGAATTTCGACCACGGGAGTGCCGACGCTGTTGAGCATTAGCGTGACCGAACGAGTCGAATCGGTTTGAAAGGCCAGTTTGACGGATTCGTACATCAGTCGAACTTTGGACATGTACTGCGCTGGATTGGAAGGATCGGTGGGCGGCTCAACATCGATCTTGGGTTTCGTTTTGCTTTCCCATTGTCGGGCAGCGAGCAATCTCGATTCCAGGTCGCGGACACTTGAAAAATACTGTTCCAAACGGCCGCGATCGTGGTTGTTGGCGCGACGTTCCAAGTCCTTCGACTGGTCAGCGATCGCGTCCAGAATACTTCGCCCAGTATCTAGCTTCCTTATCTGAGCCTCGACCTCTGACACATTGCCTTGCAGAAAAAGCTGTCTGAAGAGTGCCGAAGCGCTTTCTTCGGGCGGAATTACCGCGCAGCATCGCAATAATCGCTTCGATGGTTGTCTGAAGAGTGCCGAAGCGCTTTCTTCGGGCGGAATGGCAACTCCCGTTCCAGTCCAGGACAGACTGCGGCTGCCAGAGTTCACAGCTAATGTTAAAGCGGGAAACCGCGTTTGGTTACCAACATGCTCGGCGATATGTTGATCGAGCGAGATCGAATTGCGAAAAGAACTGCTGGCCGGATGAGGAGCGGCAGTTAGAAAACTGATATCTGATGGATGACCACCGTCTACGTTCGGATGCGACACTCCGCTGAAAACCGTAAAGTCATCGCGGTGTTTTTGCAGAAGGTTTAAATAAGGCGATGGTACGTAATCGCGTCCCGCTTGTTTTGGAAAGAATTCCTCCGGAAGCAACCCCAGATTGTTGCAGACGCCTAAGAATCTCCTTGGATTCAAATTGAGTGGATTCGCCTCCTGAGCCATCACCGCAGAGCAAGCGACGGACTCAAGCCAGGGTAACGCTAGTGCGACACCCGTAGCTCGCAGGAACTTACGTCGAGCGATTTGGTTATTACTAAATTTGCTCATGGGTATCGACCATTCTGGTTTAACTATGCCAATCTTGCGCGTCACTTGCTTAAGAACAATTCGCTTTGAACGATCGAGTGAATGATCGATCGCACGCCATAGCGATTCGTAGAGGATCGATCTAGTATCTGTTCAATCGCTTCACGATCCGAAAAAGATATGGGAGCTCCGGTAGCGTAAGTCGTTAACTGGCATGCCAGATTGCGAGCCAATGACCGTTCATCACGAAGCAGAATTTCTTTGAGCTCTCGTACACCTTGGAAGTTGCTTCCATCTGCCAACGTGCCAGCGCAGTCTACTGGCAAGCCATAATGAAAGGTTAAAGCTTGACCGTTCATGCCAACACCTTTTTCGGGAGGCACGTTCTCGCTGACTGCACGATAACGCTCGCGAAAGCCGCCCATGACGTCAAAGGCTTCGAGGGCAAATCCGGGTGGATCAATCCTTGCGTGACACGAAGCGCAGCTCGTTTCGGAACGATGTTTTTCCAATTGTTGTCGGATCGTCACAGAGCCACGAATATCAGGTTCAACAGCAGGCACAGAGGGTGGTGGTGCGATTCGAACTCCCAAAATGCGTTCCGCAATCCAATTGCCGCGCACGACAGGTGAAGTGGTTGTTCCGTTTGCTGTTACTTTGAGAACACTTGCCTGCGTCATCAATCCCCCTCGCAAACTGTCGCTGGGTAGCGCGACGTAACGCATCTGAGCACCTTGGACGCCCGTCAGTCCGTAATGATTCGCCAGACGCTCGTTGAGATACGTAAAATCCGAGTCGACAATATTACTAGCTGGCAAGTCGGCAGCGATCAGCTTCGCCACAAAGAGTCGAGTCTCTTCGATAGCCGCCAATTTCAGCGGCTCGTCCAATTCATAGTCGTTGTAGAGTGCTGTTGACGGCGAAGTGTCATCGACTTTACGAAGGTCGAGCCAATAGTCGGTGAAGGCTTCGACAAAACGACTCGACTTAGGATGATCGAGCATGCGTTCGACTTGCTCGCGAAGAATCTCTGGGTTGCGAATCTTTCCGTCATCAGCCAACTTGCGCAGGACGCTATCCGGTTCCGAGTTCCATAGAAACAAACCAAGTCGTGTGGCAATTGCACGGTCATCCAATTGTCCCGGCTGTTCGTCCAAGAAAATGAGTCCAGGCGATGCAAGCACTGCCGTGTATACCGACAACATTGCGTCTGCGAATCCGACACCCTGGTTGAATTGATGATCAAATAGTTTTAAAAATCGCTCGACGTGTTGCTGTTCGACTTCGCGTTGATAGGCTCTAGCCATGAATCTGTGAAGCAACCGCTTCGCATCTTCGCGCGGTGCCTCGGTGAAGACTTCGACTCGGACATCGATAAGCCGAGGCGCAGCAAACCCACGCCGTGGACCACCACCGGGAGGACGCTGTAATCCTGGCTGGCCTTGCGATCCTGGCTGGCCTTGTGACGCGCCCTGAGCGCTCGGATTGTTTGGGTTCCCGGGTGGTCCAGTCGATTGAGGCGGCGCTTTCGCTGGGATTTGCATAACCAGTCCATTCGTCGAGCTCATGTCAATGCGAGAAAGTGGAAGCTCATCGAACAACAGTTGATAACCCGCATCGGTAGCTTCATCATCCAGTGGACCTTTAGCCTCCATCCATTGAATGGCGTATCCGGGCATTCCAGCATCCGTCGCAAGCGGATTTACATATTGTTCGTCAGTGCCATTGACGCGAGTCCGGAAGAGTCGAAGTCCGTCGGTTTGAATCACTTCGTTGGCAACAAGCGTTACTTCGATCTCACACTCGGTCGGCTCGATATCAAAATCAAATTGACCAAGCGGTCGGCTCTTTCCGGAGCTTTGCGCGTACACACCAATCGGTTCCGGACGACGACCTGGCCACACC
>JBEBHM010000052.1:0-19903 GCA_040080875.1 Pirellula sp. | reverse complement strand
GCGCTAGCGCGCTAGCCGAGCTTTATGATCGATCGGCTAGCGCCGCTAGCGCCTCAGGCTCAATTAAGCGAATGATGTGTAATATCGGAAAGTGAGACGGCCTCCTTGTGCCGTTTGGTGAATCAGGTTCGTTGGGCTATGACGCTGGTGTCCAGCACCGCTCGCATGGACAGCCTTTATTCGTCTAGAATTTCGTCGACAAGTACTTCTCCTTGGGTTCGTGGAATTGTTCTCCTTCGGGTAGGGCCCGACCGAAGAAACAGTTATACGGAAGTCTCGTCGGGAAAATGTGTCCGTCGAGATCGCATGCGAGTGAAACGACCCGATGTGGTTGCCATGAGATTGTTCTTGTGAAAGAATGAGGTTTGGAATTTTGATTCGAGTTTCTGACGCTGGCAAACATGAGGTTTTTCGTGATTTCATATTTTTCAGTTTTCCATAAGAAGTGCGTGACCGAATTGCGTCACGCACTTCTTATGGATCAGCCTGACATGTCGAATGGCTGACTTTCTTTATCAAGTTTTTTGTCCTGATCAAACGACGTTCCAAATGTTCCCCATAGCCTTTGAATGTCACTGACACCCGCTCCCGCATACGCCATAGTGCCACTCGTCGGAATTCAATGGAAAAGCGAATGGAAAACTCGGCTAGTGCCATGGAGAATGCGTCGGACGCCAAGACGTTTTTACCGGCTTCCTTCGGTCCATCGAAACGTGCGTTT
Source organism: Pirellula sp. (assembly GCA_040080875.1). Classification (GTDB taxonomy): domain Bacteria; phylum Planctomycetota; class Planctomycetia; order Pirellulales; family Pirellulaceae; genus JBKCUI01. The sequence continues at coordinate 19,182 of JBEBHM010000052.1, read as the reverse complement.
GCAATCCAACTTGGGATAGCCTACGCGGCCATAGGCGCAGTTGGTCTAGCGGTATTGCCCGAACCGAAGCCTTCCAATCAGCTTCGGGAGTATGTTGTGCTTGGAGTTCTTTTCGGTATCGTTTTCGGTCATACCACTTGCGCCAACTTTTGGGGGGCTTTTGGTGGTGGTCGGCATTGGTTGCGAGCCATCGCCGCCTTTTCTTGGCTGGCGTTTGTGTTGCTGGGCCTAACGGTCATGATGATGCGAAGCGGAGGTGGGCAACTTGAATCGATCGTATTGATCTTCATTGCGATGGCCGTTCAGTCGTTTTTGATTCAGATCCCGCTTTGGATTTGTCGAATCACGTACGGCGTTCGAATAGCGACGAAATCGAAAAGCCAATTCATCGACGGGACTCGAATGCAGTTTGGAATCGGACACATGCTGATCTTGACAGCGGTGATCGCACTGCTGCTTGGCGTTGGACAGGGAGTGATAAGGATCTTTGGAGCCAAGGTTTTTCGTCAAAATGGAGAGACGGCAATTTTCCTCTATCTGGCAGTTGCCGCTATTTTTGTGACACTACCAATCCTCGTGGCAGCATTGCTTGAGCGGCGCCAGGTGTTGGCTCTGTTCGTGGGTATCGCATTTGTGGCTTTGGCTTCCTATTCGGAATACCCACTCATGGTTGCACTTGGCCTTCAACGAAAAGGTCCGGATTTCTTTCACGTCCTGTGGATCAACGTATTTGCTACACTCGAAGTATTGATCTACGGAGTGGGGCTACGGCTCCTGGGTTTTCGCCTGCTGCTTAAGCACTCCGCAGGAACACCCAATTTAGACATCAAGCCCTCTTAATTACTGTTCGAAGGTCGCGGGCGCTTCGACACACCGCATCCTTCGTACTTGAACGCTCGCAAACCGTTTTGCATTTTTCTATAGTGCAATCCACTCTTCTTGACAGCCTTGTGAACCCGCGTACTATTGGGCTAGTTCACCATAGGCATCGCGCCCGTTTGGACGCGACTCGTACCCGCATACGCAAATATACGGACACTTCTCGCTGATATCCACCGAACCTCCATGCGTTTGTTTCAACATTTTTCAATTGCGATGGTCACAGTCTTCATGTTGGCGTTTGTGCCGACCATACGAGCTGACTGGATTGACGAAATCGTCGTGGCCCAGATCGAGGTGCGTCGGGTTCCAGGACTTTCCCTTGCGGTAATCCGAGATGGTAAAGTGATGATGCATCACCACGGTTCGACCGTCGGCGGATTCGGCAGTGTCGTGCGACATTTCCCAGACGAAAAACTAACTTTGGCTGTTATGTGCAATCTCGAAGACGGTGGCTGGTGTGCTGAGTACATCGCAAAACGAGTTGCGAATCGCTACATTTCAGGATCCTTTATTGGCGGGCTATCAGCAATCGGCGACGATGCTGGTTCGAAAATCGCAGACGTGCACTTGAAGCTTCTAAGAGAAGTTGCCGATAACCAAAACCCCGAGCAACTCGCAAGTTCTTATGCTCCGAAAATCAGCAAGGCATTCAGGGACCAGACCGCTAAAAATATTGACTCCTTGAAGAGCTTTGTCTACCTCGGAAAAGAACCTATCGGGCTGCACCACTTTGTTCTAGACAATGGCTGGACGGAAGCACGCTACTTTAAGATGACCACCAGGGATCGCATTCTCTATTATCATTTTCGTTGCTATCAAGATGGCAAGGTTGGGTTGATTTTCTCAGAGGATGAGTAAGCCGCAAGTCGTTCTCGTTTGCGACCGCAGCGAGGGCAAGAATATCTTTAAGTCCACTTGACAGCCCATGTGAACCTGCGTACTATTTGGCTAGTTCACTAGTTCTACGTTTTTGACGGGAATCGATTCAATGTTTTTTTCGATTGATGCGAACAATGGCGTTGCCATCTACGATCAAATCGTGAGGCAAGTCAAATTCGCGATTGCTGAAGGGTCGCTCAGGCCCGGCCAATTGCTTCCCAGCGTTCGGTCGCTCAGCGTGCAGTTGGCCTTAAATCCAAATACGATTGCAAGAGCCTATCAACAATTGCAGAGCGATGGCGTCCTTGAATTGCTTCGCGGGCGCGGTGTTGCCGTCTGCCAGGGTGCCATGAAGACTTGCAAGGAGGTTCGGCGCACATTGATCGCGGATCGATTGCGGTCCGTTCTGACAGAAGCGCTTCACGGCGGACTTTCCAGTGTTGAAATTGAGGAGCTTGTTCGTAAGCAACTTAAGCAACTGTCGTCCACAGTTACCACGGTTTCATCGCCACTTGAGTCTCAGCCGATTTCCTAGTTCAAGTCCTTGTTCACGAATCGAATCCTTATCTTCTCATGCGCAGGTGATCATTATGACGGATTGTATTGCAATTCAAAACTTAGAGATGCACTTCAAAGGCTGCGATGCGTTGCGAGGTATCGATTTAACCGTGCCTTGCGGATCCGTGTTTGCTTTGTTAGGGGAGAACGGTGCAGGGAAAACGACACTCATTCGCATCTTGACTGGATTTCAACGACCTTCGAACGGAACGTGTAGCGTCTTAGGTCTCAATCCAGCCACCGATTCTTTGGAGATTCGCCGACGTGTGGGTTATGTATCCGACGCACCGGCACTTTATGATTGGATGCAAGTCGACGAGATTGGTTGGTTTGCATCGTCATTCTATCCGAGCAATTACCTCGACAGTTTTAGAGAATTAATCGCGAGGTTCGAAGTGCCAGCCACTCGCAAGATTCGACACTTGAGCAAGGGTCAGCGGGCAAAGGTCGCGTTGGCATTGGCGATTGCACATGATCCTGAATTGTTGATTTTGGACGAACCTACATCGGGTTTGGATCCTTTGGTGCGACGCGAGTTTTTGGAAAGCATGGTCGAGCGAGCTGCCACAGGTCGAACGGTGTTGTTGTCCAGCCACCAAATATCTGAAGTCGAACGCGTGGCGGATCAAGTCGCAATACTGCACGAAGGTAAAGTGCAACTGAATGCGACTCTTGGCGATTTACGCGAGAACGTATGCGAAGTCACGTTCGGAGTTGACGATCCGCTTGCTGCGATTCCGGTTTTGAATGGTTCTGCAGAAGTTCTGAGCCATCAACAAAAGGGGCGTCAAGTTCGATTGGTCGTTCGCGGTTTCGATGATCGAGATCATGAATCGGTTGGTGGTTGGCCGGGCGTACACAGCCTTCGGAAGCGACCGGCTACCTTGGATGAAATCTTTGTTGCGTGCACGCGAGGTATCTCGCCTAGTCCCGCCGAAGCGGACGCCATGCTGGGCACGTTCCACGACCGCGTTGATTCTGCAGATCGACAAGCCTCTTAACTATCGCGAGGTTGCAATGAGCACATCGGTACATCCAACTCAATCCATTCCTTCTCTGATCGCATCGCCGCGATCTGCATCTAATCGAGTACTGCGCGGACTTGCGTGGAAGGAAATTCGCCAAACGATTCCGTTGTTCGTAATGCTTCTGGGGCTTGAGTTGTTATTGCATCTGCTGGTGCTTGCCTCCAGCAGAGGTTCCGGACTAGAAATGCACAAGCTTTTCCTCGTGCTGATTCCCAATTTATTCGCGGTCGGCTATGGAGCCATCTCGGTTAGTCAAGATAAAGAACAGCGAACGATACTTTGGCTCAACTCATTGCCGATCCGACCTGCGGACATTTTATGCGTGAAGCTGTCTTTAGGACTCGTTGGACTATTGGCGGTATGGCTAGCAAGTCTATTGATGAGTTCTATTTTTAATGCGGGGGTGCATAGAAGTGATTTGATCCAGTTTCGCCATAATACGAACGATCTAATTCCTCCTTTCTTATGGCCCTTGAATTCAGTGTTCCTGCTGTTTTTGGGAATTGCAACTGCGTGGCGTTGGCAATCCGTTCTGGTCGCGCTGTTCATGGTCGTGCCGTTGGCTACGTTGCCAACTCTATTCGGCTTGATCGAAACCATGTGGCTAGACTTGACCGGACACATGGCCAGCGAAATTAGGTTATCAGGTCCGTTGCAGTTACTAAACTATCTTCTTCCAACCATGTTGTTTGCTTGGTTAGGATGGCGCTTTGGATATGCGTTTTTAACCGCATCCAATCGTCCCCATCGAATAACTTCGGCTTGGCACATGTTTGACATTCGCGAATCGCGAGGTTCATCATTGCCGAAATCGTCGCAGGGACTTGCGTCGAGTCTCGTATGGCAATTCGCATGGCAAAATCGGTTGGTGCCGTTAGCAATCGTGTCGGCCATCGTGTTGCCTGCTGTTTTGATGCTCTTTTTTAGACCAACGGAAAATCTAGATAAACACCCAGAAGCAGTAGCTTTGCCCCTGGTCGCAGGATGGCTTGTGGCCTGTTGGTTGAGCGCTTCTGTATTTCAAAGCGATGGTGTTCAGGGCCGCATTCGATTCCTAGCAGAACGAGGCATCGCTCCCGGCACGATTTGGTGGACGCGCCAAATCGTTCCCGCAAGTATCATTGCGTTGGCGACGTTCGTAATGGCGCTGGTTATAGGGATTGCCCAGTTTGTCATTCGAGGGGAAACGCACGGCGGAATTGCCTCGACCATTCCTCTGATCGCCTTGGGATTTCCGATTTCGTTTGCCATATTTTCTGCGGGACAATGGTACGGACAGGTGTTTCGAAGTCCGATCGCATCCATCGTCACCGTACCGGCGGCCATGTTGGCCGTTGTCGGCTACGTTGCGTTTGCGGTGTATGAGCTTGGATCTCCCATTTGGCTTGTTTGTATCTCCTTCGGAATCGGAATTCTGGCAACGCGCGTCATGATGCATCCCTGGATGGATGGCAGGACTGGCATTCGATATTTGCTTGGGCATTTAGGATTTTTTGTAGTCGCGTTGGTGCTACCTGCCATTCCGTTTTTGACGACCATGGCTACTTATCCTAGCATGCCGTCATCCGCGTATTATGAATTCCAGGAGCAAGCGTCGCGATTAAGGGGAGGCATGTCGCAACCGATTGGGTTGGTACAGAAACCTCGTAGCGATGAAATAAACGTCGATGAGTTAATGTCGGGTCTTCAGGGTATGGGTAAAATTGCTGGCGGAGGGGAAATTACCGATGCTGAAATCGACGTTGCTCCAGTTCGGACAGAGACCTATGAATTGAAGAAGCTTGGATTCATCGAGCAAATCCAATCTCGTCTCGATGCCTATGAATCTCAACTCGCGTCGACATCGGATCCGATTCAATTTGACCAATCAGTTACATTTGTGGCCGCCGAAGCAACGCTATCAGGCATCAACCTCAAGGAATCTGCGGGTGATCCTTTAGTTCAAGAGCGGTATCGCCGCGCCATGAGCCTATTGAATCAGATCGATACTCGGGTGAGGAAGAGTTGGCGGCTCGTCGATCAAGAAGGTGCAGATCGACTTGAATGCTGGATGCTTGAACAAGTCCGAGACCCAAACGCCCGCGATCGACTGGGACCAACGCTGTTTGCATCGATCGTTCGATCGCTCGGTGATCGGGAAGGACGCATGCAAGCCCGTCGCCGAGCAATCGTGTTGAGTTGGTACGACGGTATCAGGCCGACTAAGCAATTGACGCTAGGAGGATTGAACATTCCCAATTCAACCAAGCTTCACGGGACCATGCGAGCCCAATTGGCCGACAGTCGACAAGTGTCCTTGATAAGTTGGCTTTTGATGCAGTATCTGAATTCGCAGGATCAGACGCAAGCCAATCAACACTTTGCTCGCATGTCGGAAGCTTGGATGCATAGGACCTTGAAACGAACTCCGTACCCAGGGCTGAATCGATACGGTGCAATGGTCGCCGGGCAAGGTTGGCTGGGCGAATGGGAAACCGACGCGCAAACACTAGCCAAAACTCTTGATTAAACGAAAGTTGCAAAGGCTTGCAGCCTGTGTTAGGCGAGAGGCAGATTGAAATCTACCATCCCAACCCGCAGCGTAAGCGAGGGACAGTCCATAGCTTACTCTGCGGATTGGGATTCATCGACCGCTACTGGAGAACATTACATGAACGCGACAACGAATGCGATCAGTCAAACGACGGCAGTTCGCCACAGCCAGAAAACGAAAGGAAGATCACTCCGTTGGTTGATTTGGATCGCCTGTTTGCCAATGGCGATCGTGTTGGCCGCCATCGCATTGATATCCGTTCGAGAGTACCGCGCCTCGAGTCAGTTGAAGCAACTCCTTTCCGAATGCAAAGAATCCGGCGTACCATACGACGACGCTTCGATGGATGCTTGGTACAGAAAGAATACGCATGAAGACGGGGCTCGCGCTTGGGCTGATATCAGTGATATCGTGAGCTCTACGTCACAAGTAGCAAACATCGACAGTTTGCCCATCGTAGGAACGGGGACTTCGCCTCGTTCATTGAATCCAAACGTCGAATGGAAAGATGAGCCGGTCGTCGCGGAGTATTTGAAAGAAATGCGGCCCGTCCTCGCACAAATGCACGAAGCGTCCAAGTTTCCGACCCCGGTTCAGTTTCCAATTCAATTCGAGGGATTTGGAACTCTATTACCCGATATTCAATCCGCAAGATCCGTATCGCGACTTGCAAAACTTGATTTCGAACATGCGTGTTACCATCGACAAGCGGACCGCGCCTTGAGGGATCTGAAAACGCTGGTTTATGTTGCGAAGATGATCGATTCTGGGTCGTTTATGGTCTCAGATTTAGTAGTCACAGCGATTCAAAACATGTCACGCGACTCGTTGAGACGTTCGTTGGAGGTCGAATTGTGGAACGAATCTCAGTTATCGGAACTGCGAGAACTCGTCGGAATGGCTCGGTTTTCGAAAGAGAAGTGGCAATCGGTCATCGCCTCCGAGCGAGCGATGGTTGTCGAGTATCTATTGAATCGCGATACACAAGAAATAGGACGGCAGGCCGAGAACACTCCAAACTGGATTGGACTTGTGCCATTGCTACCCAGCGGAAAGCTCAAGTTATTTAACAGTTACGGAGCAGCAATGAAGCTTGGCGAGGGTGATCTTACACCGTTGGTGAGGACGTGCAGTTCGTTAGAAAAAAACTTGATGAACCCTCGCAACCTGTTGGATTTCGATGGATACGCTGTGTGGATGGGACTATTTTATCCGGCGTATTCATCGTATGCCCAGGCGTTGGAAAACGATGAGAACGATCGGCGATTAACGTTGGCGAGTCTAGCATTGCGCCAGTTCAAACAGCGCGAGAACCGATGGCCAAAGAAACTGAGCGAGCTCGAATCGTTATCGTTGAGCCCTAGCGACTATTCGACGGTCAATGGAGGAATGCTTGGATACGAAGTCGAGGACACGGTCGCGTATCTATGGGGAATTTCTTGGAGGTCGCGTCGACCGGAAGACAGTTCCAAGGTTTCTCCATCACGACCTGTGAGAACAGACGACGACGATTGGGAGCACGTTCCACTCGCAACGCTTCGCTAAAAAGGTGTCCGGTACCGTTTCGGCTGCCGAGGTCGAAAAGGTACCGGACACCTTTTTATGGAACCTTTTTATGGCAGGTGAGCGACGTCCCCGAGGTTGATGGAGGCGAGCTTTCGATGTACTTCCAAATCCATCTCGTAAAAGACCGCATGAACACTTCCGTCCGCCATGGCAACGTTCCAGTTGGTTCGATGAGCGCTGCCAAATTCGTGGCATGCAAGACACGAATTGCGACGATCTGCTTGCGGCTTTCGCGAAGCAAATCGAATGTTGGAATTGGATGCTTCCGGGTGGTCGATCCACCCGCCCAAGGGAGCTCGGTCGCCGAAGTCTTTCCCGTTGGTGTAGTTGTTTGAACTCATAGCCTTTTCTCCGATCATATACGAGTTGCTAAGTCCATCGGTAATTTGATTGGGCTTGGTATATAGTCCCAATTGCCAAAATCCGTCTGCGATGCTGATGGTCTTTTTTGCGGTGCTTTGGTCATCTGTCGTTTCTGCCGCCGCCACATCTTCGGGAATGGCCGTCCCTCCATTCATCGCATAATCCGTTCTGGCCGAGTACTCGCCAAAGCGACCGTGATAATCCTCCAGCAATGGATAGGCCTCGGCAGATCTACGAGAGGGGCAATAGAGCCCGGGAATCGCCTGCATCAGCAGGTTGCGGTCGGCTGGGGATAGGATCATAGACTGAGCAGATCCGTATACCCCCACCCTTTCGGATAGAACCGGCTGTTCCATAAAGGACAACGCCTTTGCAATCCAATTCCAACCGCGTTTCCGTGCATCAGCGGGCCGGGAAAAATTGACAAACGCTGGCGTTTGTTCTCCCGCATACGCTGGAAAATAGCGATAAGACATCTCGTAGTGCGAGCAGGCCAACGCAAGCTGCTTGATATTATTTCGGCATTGAACTTGTCTTGCTGCTTCTCGAATGGCCTGAACCGCAGGCAATAAGAGAGAGATCAGGATGCCAATGATTGCGATGACAACGAGCAACTCTACAAGCGTCATCCCTCGAAGTGTGCGATTCTTCATTTTCGTCTTTTCGCAGGAGTGGTGATTCGCCGTTTCGGTTCATTGGAACGAACAAGTTGACCGCGACTAAATATACAGTTGTGGGGATGGAGCGTAAACAATCTTCAAATTTCAACACTTCCGGCTAATCTATCGCGCCATCGGTTGCTCGACCTTGAGTTGGATTTGATGGCATCCGTGATCTGTCGTCCCTATCGGGACTATCTCCCAGTTCGGGGCGATTGGTGGGCCTCGCAATGCATAAGATGGATTCGCTCTTTACGGGTAGGTTGCCTTTAGGACGTTGTTGAACGATAATTGTGATCTTGTCATGCATTTGACCGTTCCTCATGGAAGCGTTGTTTTGATGAACCGATACTTTCACGCAATTGCCATTTCGTTTTATTCCTGCGCCCTTGCGAGTGTGCAATTATTGGCCAGCGATCCGCCGCTGCCTGCCGAGGTCCAATTCAATCGAGATGTACGACCGATCCTGTCGGACAACTGTTACTTTTGCCATGGTCCGGATGCAAAACATCGTCAAGCTGATCTCCGGCTCGATATTCGTGAGGTCGCAGTTCGCTTAGGAGCAATTGCGCCTGGCAAGGCGAAGGAGAGCAAGCTTGTTGAGAGAATACATTCGACCCAAGACGATGAGCAAATGCCTCCACCGGACTCTCACAAGAAGCTCACCTCGCGCCAAAAGGCAATTTTGAAACTTTGGGTCGAGCAGGGAGCCGAGTTCCAGCAGCACTGGGCGTATGAGAGGCCCGTGAAGACGGAAACCCCGCCCCAACAGCATCCTATTGATGCCCTCGTGAAACAGAGGCTTGCCGAGATCGACATGCGGTCTTCGCCACCGGCCGAACCTCGCATACTGATTCGGCGGCTCTATTCGGATTTGTTGGGAATGCCACCAACTCCCGAAGAAGTCAATGCATTTGTCCGCGAATGCAGCGACGACACAGGCAGCTTGTCGATCGTGCGAACCAATACCGCGTATTTGAAGTTGGTAGACCGCGTTTTAAGAAACCCGCATTATGGCGAACGTATGGCCATCGGCTGGCTCGATGTTGTACGGTTTGCGGACACGATCGGATATCACAGTGATAATCCTCGAAATGTTTGGCCGTATCGGGATTGGGTGATCAAAAGCTTTAACGACAACAAACCCTTCGATCGTTTTACCATCGAACAGATCGCGGGCGATTTGATGCCTGACAAGACTCAAGAGACACTTGTGGGTTCCGCGTTCAATCGATTGCTGTTGAGCACGGAAGAGGGGGGAGCGCAACCCAAAGACTATGAAGCCCGAATGCTAACCGACCGAGTTCGATCCATAGGTACCGCATGGTTGGGGCAAACCACCGGCTGTGCTCAGTGCCATGATCACAAGTTTGATCCAATCACCATGCGAGATTTTTATTCGCTGGGTGCGTTCTTTGCCGACATCGAGGAGCCGATCATCGGGCGCCGCGAGGATGGTATGGTCCTAGGCACAGAGGCTGAGACGGCAGAACTCGCGAAGCTGGACGCGTTGGTCTCCGAAGCCAAGTCGAAACGGGACGCGATCATCCCACTGCTCGATGCAGCGCAAAAGCAATGGGAGTCTGACATATTGACCTACGACGTAACGTTGCCAGAACTTGCTGCAGACTCCAAATCCTCGGAAGCCGACAAAACGACTGCCAAGCAAGTTGTAGGCATCCTGAAAAAGGAATCCAAGGATCGCAAGCCGAAGGATTTGACCACGGTCGAAACGTATTTCCGGACCAAAGCCACCAAGCTTTATACTCAGGAGCGCGACGCAGTTGCGAAAGCAGAGACGAATCGTCAAGTCTATTATGACAAGTTGACGAAGTGCATAGTTTCCAAGAGCGCAGCAAAGAAGCGTACGGTTCGGTTGCTGCCTCGAGGCAACTGGATGGATGAGAGCGGCGAGATGATGAAACCCGCGTTGCCTGGTTACTTGAGCGAGCCGAATAGCGACGGACGCGAATTGACTCGGCTGGATCTAGCCCGATGGATTGTGTCGAAAAATAACCCACTCACGGCCCGAACCGTGATGAATCGGCTGTGGAGGCAATGTTTTGGCACGGGGTTGAGCAAGGTTTTGGATGACTTAGGAGCGCAAGGTGAGCTGCCACCTAATTTGCCGTTACTCGACTGGTTAGCGTGTGAGTTTATGGACAGTGGATGGGACATGAAGCATATGGTGCAGACGATCGTCACGAGTGAAACGTATCGTCAAGTTTCAACGGCCACGCCTGAGCAATTGACCGTGGACCCCGACAATCGCGAATATGCACGGCAGGGTTCCTATCGTGCCGATGCGGAATTGGTTCGCGACACCGCGTTATCCGTGGCTGGGCTTCTTTCGAAGGAGATTGGAGGCCCCAGCGTCAAACCTTATCAACCTGAGGGATACTGGGAAAATTTGAATTTCCCAGTGCGCAAGTATTCGGCTGACCAAGGTCCAATGCAGTATCGACGTGGACTTTACACTTGGTGGCAACGAAGTTTTCCGCACCCCAGCATGCTCGCCTTTGACGCACCGAGTCGGGAGGAGTGCTGTGCCGAACGAACTCGGTCAAATATTCCCCAGCAGGCGCTGGTCATGCTAAACGACCCTTCGTACGTCGAAGCGTCACGCGCGTTTGCAGCTCGCATTTTGTCGGCCGAATCGAATAACGACAAAAGGATCGCATGGGCTTGGCAGCAGGCTCTCCAACGCGAACCACGCGAAACGGAAAGGAAGACTATGCTAGAGCTGATCGCAAAGCATCGGGAAGCTTATCGCAGTGACCCGAAAGCTGCCGATGAGTTGTTGGGAATTGGCAACGCATCGAATCCAGAGAACGCAGACAAGACGGAGCTTGCCGTGTGGACCCACGTTGCTCGCGTGCTTTTGAACTTGCATGAGACGATTACGCGATCGTAGCATGGAGCCCGCGCTCAGATCGTTTGTACAGACTTGCCCGACAAAACGGGCCCGCAGCGCAAGAGGGCATACAATGGAAGCAGCACTGTCACTTGCTTGCGCTGCGGGCTTGTAACAAACCACAACTGCAATGTCGACGACCTGTCACTTGCTTGCGCTGCGGGCTTTGCAACAATCCACTATACAGTTTGTTCTTCCCGATGTGTGTCCGTGGTCCAGTTCTCAACGCATTGGCGGATGGCAGGGGTGACGTCGGTTAGTTTCAAGCCGTGGGAGAGTGCCTTGGTATTGTCCAACACGCAACTTGACCGTGGCGATTTGGCAACTTGATTCATGAAATCCTGTTCCGAGTCAAAGAAACGAAATATCTTTTTCTCCTCCACGATGGGCCGTAACAGTTGAGTAATTTCTCTGGTGGAGATGCAGCCTGTATTTGTTAGGTTGTATGTTCCCAACGGCAGTTTTTTCTCGACGCAATCGATGCAAGCATTCACGAAGTCATCGATGTTGCAAAGACTATTCATTACATCGAGCAGCTTTGGGTAACGGATCAATTTGCTTAAATAGTTCCTAGGGTTGTCGACATGGTTAAACGGAATGCGGAGTCGCCAAATGTAGACCCGATCGCTGTCCGCCAGAACTTCTTCGCCCAATGCTTTGGTGCCGGAATAAAAACTGCAATTGTTGGTTCTGAATGAAAAATTGGGAGGGGACTCTTCAGTGAAGCCGCGACCGGAAGAGTCCGTACCGGTGTATATACAACCGCTTGAAACATGTCCCCAGCAGACTTCGGCTTGTTTGCAAGCCTGATCGAGAACGCCTGGTAGAACCGCATTTCCCATAAGGCATTCTGATTTGTGTAGCTCACAAGCGTCTACGTTGGGCTTGCCCGTGTATCCCGCGCAGTTGATGACAAAATGTGCATTGCTCATTCGCAGAGCATTCACCAACGACGCAACATCGAATAGATTGCAGTTTTTGCGGGAAAGCATTGCAAACGGGATCTTTCGCAGTCGAAGCCAATGTTGGAAATGCGAACCGACGTAACCGCTACTCCCGATTAATAGGTACATGAATGCTCGAACGAAAGGATTTTTTGTATTGGCCAGGTGGCTGACGAAATCGAATCGAAATCATGGTAATCCAAGCCCGCGTGATGGACAGTTGTTTATCGGCTTTGGACCACGGAAATCGAAATCAGTTTAACGGAATTCGATCCGCAAGACCACACCCATTCGCAGCGAGCATATGTTACGATGCGATCAACGTTTTTCACGAATCCTTACTTATGGAAAGGAATACTATGCTTCGACTTCCTCTCGCGGCAACGTTGATTCTGCTATCGTTGATTTCGTCGCAGGCCGGTGCAGCCGATCGTCCCAACGTGCTCTTTATCATTTCGGATGATTTGAACAACTCGCTCGGATGTTATGGCGATCCGATCGTCAAGACGCCCAACATCGATCGATTGGCGGCTCGAGGTGTTCGTTTTGACCGTGCATATTGTTCGTTTCCATTGTGCGGTCCAAGTCGCAACTCCTTGCTTACTGGCTTATACCCAAACAGCACAGGGATATTGGCAAACTCGCAGATTTTTCGGCAGACCATTCCTGAGCAACGGAGCATGCCTCAAACGTTTCGAAATGCGGGATATTTCGTCGGTCGCATCGGCAAGCTCTATCATTACAACGTTCCCAATTCGATAGGAACCAATGGGCACGACGACTCTGCCTCGTGGGAATTGGAATTGAATCCGGCGGGCGCGGATAGGCTTGAGCATCATCCCAAAATCACCACGCTTACTCCAGGACAGTTTGGCGGAACGTTAAGCTGGTATGCATCGCCGTTGAGTGACGAGCACCACACGGATGCCAAGCAGGCCGAAGATGCCGAATGGGTACTCGAAAGATGCGCCAAACGATCCGACCGTCCTTTCTTCCTGTCGGTTGGGTTTTTTAGACCACACACGCCTTATGTCGCACCCAAGGATCCGTATTTCGGCTATTACCCAACGGACAAGATGCCTGTTGTTTCCGGCGTCAAAGAGGATCAAGCCGATATTCCAGCAGCCGGATTGATGAGCTACAAAAAGGAGCAGGACCAACTCGACGACAACTTGCGCCGTCAAGCCCTTCAAGCCTACTATGCGAGCATCAGCTTCATGGACGCACAAGTTGGAAAAATCATCAATGCTTTGGACACTTTGGGGCTTTCTCAGAATACGATCATCGTGTTTACGAGCGATCATGGGTACCACATTGGTGAACACGGACTTTGGCAAAAGATGAGTCTGTTCGAAGAGAGCGCGCGAGTTCCGTTGCTAGTGGTCGCCCCTGGAGTAACATCGCAAGGAACCGCGGCAGCGACGCCCGTATCGCATTTGGATCTGTTTCCAACACTTGCTCAACTTTGTGGAGTGACTCCTCCCGAAAACATCCACGGGCAAAACATGGTCCCGATTTTGAAAGACCCAAAGACAGTGGGACGCGGTTGGGCTCTGACACAGGTTACACGCGGAGGAGCGCAAAACCGCAACCGTTATTTTGGATACAGTCTGAGAACAGCTCGATGGCGCTATACCGAATGGGATGCTGGTAGGGAGGGGCTTGAACTCTACGATCATGACAAGGATCCCAAAGAGATTGTCAATTTGGCCAAGGATCCCGCTCATTCAAAAACAATTGCGGAGTTATCCGAGCAGATGAAATCTGCAGTCAAATCAAGTTTCCCAGCTTCTGGCGAGACGCCCCCAATTAAAGATGGGCTTTGGGCGCCGCTTCTTGCGGCTCCATGATTTGACGAAACGAATTTTCGCGACGTTTCGACTCTGGAAAGAGATTCTGCTAAGCTGGTGCTTTGTCAAATTGATAAGAGGGGATCGGAACGTTGGGTGGCACGCCCAGGTTGGGTGGCACGCCCAGAGTCTTCGATGGGCGTGGGGACCACTAGAGATTCACCACGCCCTTCGCGGAGCCTCGGAGCGTGCACCCCTAATTTGCCTACAGGAAGCACTAGTGATTGCAAACTTTTGTGGCGGGTTGGCCTATGGAACTTGATCGACGATCGCTTCTTAAGCGGACTGGCGCGGGACTTGGTTCTATGATGGTAAGCTCGGCTGCGTATGGCGATGACGGCTCGACGCAGAATCGTTCGACGACGGAGGCGAAGCGAGGGTTGCCGTTGGGTTGGCGCTCCATGCGCAAAATAGATATGCACAACCATGTGTTCGATGCGTTGCACAAGCAAGGTACCAGCTGGCGCCGAACGGAGGCGTTGGTCGAGGCAGCACAAGTCTTGGGAATTGAAAAAGTCTGTTGCTCTCGGCCGATCACTGGCGGTGTCATGGCGGACATCGAAGAGGTCCGAGGAGCCAACGATTCGGTCTTGGCGGCGATGAAGCGTTATCCAGGTTTGATCGAAGGGTTTTGCTTCGTCCAACCAGGCAATGGAGCAGCAGCGGTTGACGAGATCCAGCGATGTGTGGATGCGGGAATGATTGGCGTCAAACTTTACAACCAATACAAGTACTCCGACCCAATGGTGTTTCCGGTCGCAGAAAAGTGCATTCAATGCAAAATCCCATTGCTTGGCCACTCCGCTCATCTCACCGATCCAAAGACGATCGCCATGCAACCAAAGACTTCCGATTCGTTGGATTTCTGTCAGCTCGCTGGCCGTTATCCGGATTTGATGTTGATCCTGGGGCACGTCAACGGCGGGGGAGACTGGGAATGGGCCATCAAAGGATTACGAGAATGTCCCAGCGTGTACTTGGACACGAGTGGCAGTGTCCTCGAAAATGACACGATTGAACGGTGCGTTCGCGAGCTTGGGCACAAGCGAGTGTTGTTTGCAACTGACCAAACGATGGAGGGGTGTGTCGGCAAAATTCTCTCTGCTGATTTGCGTCCGGAAGAGCGTGAAGATATTTTTTGGCGAAACGCTTCGAAGATATTGGAGCGACGCACTTCATGATCATCGATTGCGACGCTTTTCTTGGTCACTATCCCTTTCGACGATTGCTGCATCACGATCCTGATTCCATGATTTCGTTAATGGATTCCAACGGGATCGATCGTTCGGTGGTGACCTGGCTGCCGAGTCTCTTCTATCGCGATGTGCATAGTGGCAACGCCGAGTTGCATGAGGCAGTGAAGAAGCACAAGCAACGATTGGTACCAATCGCAACGATCAACCCCAAATATGTCGGCTGGGAGCGAGACATGGCGGAGTGCGTTGAGACCTGGAGGATGAGCGGTGTGGCGCTTGCCCCAGCATATCACGGATATCGCCTGACCGATGAGCATGGACGGGCAGCGATCCGCCGAATCGAGGAGTATGGCGTCCCATTGGTTCTTGCGCAGAGGTTCGAGGACCGCAGGCAACGTCATGCCTGGGACGTCGCTGAGGATCTTGAGGTCAAAGAAGTCCTTGAAACAGCCAAGTCGTTCACCCAATTGAAGATGCTTTTATGCAATTGGCTGGGACTAGACGGGGACAAGCTTAAGCAGGCTGGACTCCGAGGCAGATGCTTGATCGACATGGCTCGCATGCATGTTATATTGAACAAAGACATTCCAAAGTTGATCGAGCAAATGGGGATAGAATCGATCGTTTTCGGCACGCATGCCCCATTCGATTACGTTGGACCCTCGTTGGTCAAACTTGCGAATCTGGAATCCCTGCCAGCCGAGCATTATGAGAAAATTTCTTGGCGAAATGCCTATTCGTTTTTTAATCTAACTTGAGGATTGGTCATGACCGTAAATCTCGATCGCCGTACTTTGATTGCCGGAGTTGCAGTCGCTGGACTAACAACTTGTGTGAGTACTGTTTCCGCAAGGCAGGAACCACCCAAATCGACTAGCAACAGTCAAGGCGTTGCCCGAAGTTCAACCAAGACTGTCGTGGAATGGCCTGTCTGGGACAGCAAGGAACAAGATGGGTTGCTGGATGTGTTGAACTCGGGAACTTGGGGACGCACATCTGGCGGGCGCAAGGTTCCAGAGTTCGAAGCTGCGTTTGGTGAAAGGATGAAAGCCAAATACTGTTTGGCCACTTCATCGGGAACTTCTGCTTTGCTCACAACCCTCGGAGCATTGGGAATCGGTCCTGGGGATGAGGTGATTATGCCTCCGTATACTTTTGTGGCCACCTTTAATTCGATCACGACATCGTATGCATTGCCCGTGTTTGTGGATTCGGATGAAGAGACGTTTCAGATCGACCCCAAGAAAGTCGAAAAGGCAATCACTGCAAATACTAAGTTGCTGATGCCCGTGCATATCGGTGGATCGGTTGCCGACCTCGACGCATTGGATGCGATTGCAAAGGCTCGCAATATCCCGATGATCGAGGACGCTTGCCAAGCGCCGTTGGCAGAGTATCGAGGAATTCCAGTCGGCACGCGTGGGCTTGCAGGTTGTTTTAGTTTTCAGGCTAGCAAGAACATCAACTCAGGCGAAGGTGGAGCGGTGATCACCAACGACGAACAGTTCGCCAACAAGTGCTTCAACTTTCATACTCCAGGTGGTTCAAAGCCTGGCCCCAGTTTGGGACGGGGCTCGAATTTTAGAATCACTGAGTTTCAAGCTGCTTTGTTGTTGGCACAATTGTCTCGGTTGGAGGAGCATTCGCAAATACGAGAGAAGAATGCTGCGTATTTGTCCGAACTATTGAAGGGCATTCCGGGAATCGCACCTGCCAAGGCTTCGCCGGGTAGTACACGCAGCGCTTGGCATTTGTATATGTTCCGGTACGACCCAGCCCAGTTCGCCAATCTGCCAAGAGCCACACTGCTCAAGGAACTAAGCAAAGTTGGCATCTCGGCCAGCTCAGGCTACGGTCGGCTCAATCAAACCAGCCACGTCAAAGCTCTCGCCGACAACCCGCACTACCACCGAGTGTATGGCAAGGATTTCATGAAGGCGTGGGCCGAACGCAACGAATGTCCCGTGAATGACCGATTGTGCGAGGAAGCAATTTGGTTTGGGCAGACCAAGCTGCTGACCAAGCAATCCGATATGGATCAAATTGCCTCTGCGATCGCAGACATTCAAAAACGTGCTCCTAAACTTGCGCGTCAAGGCTAAATACTTGGGCTGGGCGTAGCGGATCTTATTTATTAAAGATCCCGATGCTGCTTGGATCTTTGACAAGATCCACTACCCAAAAACGAGGTGCGAAGTCGCACCAAAAACGAGGTGTGAAGTCGCACTAGCGCGTGCGACTTCGCCAGTGATCGGTCGAGCATTCTCAATCCGCTGCGTAGATTTTTTCGCCGGCGGTTACCTCCAAATTCAAGCGATTCTGCTTCGGCGGGATCGGGCACAAAGTGTTCGGATTGAATGCGCAAGGTGGATTGTAGGCTTTGTTGAAGTCCAGAACTACCTTGCCGTCGACCGGTTGATCGGCGTCGATAAATCTTCCTGGCCCATACGTCGATTGTCCGTTTGTTTTGTCTTTGAACAGAATAAAAAGGGAATCGGACGACTCGGACAAGGCATCAAGCGTAAACTGTTGGTTGTCGATTTCAAAGGCAAGTTGTCCAACAATTTCACTCGGGACGGTGTCGCCTCGGACGTTCACGATCGTAATGCTACGTGGTGGATCGTAGGGCTTGTAGTTCGCGAGAACTCGAAATTTCGGATCCAAGTCAAACCACTTCTTGCCTCGAAAATCGCGAATGGATTTGTTCTGGCTGTCTCGAACGCGGATCGCTAATCGCTGATTTCGGCGTACGAGCTGCAGTCGAAAACGATCATCGACAGTAAGTTCGGTGGGTGAATCGGACTCTGGCCGAGTCTGGTCAATCGATAGTTTGATGGAGCTGACCGGTTTGCCTTGATATTGAAAACCGGCTTGTTCGTCTGCTTGAAGCTGAATTGACGAATCGAGGACATGGAGTACTGCTTTGCAATTGGCCCCCATTTCTTTCGGCAGTACCACATCGCAGTCCTCGGACGTTCCAAGCGTGTTCGCACCCGACTTGAGCCAAAAATGACCGGACAGCGCCAGCCACCCGCGTGGAGAGCGAAGCCGGTCGTCTTGCTGAGATCGCCAAGTCAAAACTTCTTCGCGATAATTACTTGGTTGCTGTTGGTTCGGTGAAGGATCGGGAGGTGGATTATGCATCGTGAGGATCAAGGCGCAGGCTGACAAGAGTTTGAGAATCATAGCGAAAGGAAAAGAAACGTGTTTGAGCAAATAGCAAAGTCCATTCCGGTAAGGATACAATTTTAACGCAGCAAACCGATTTCGATGCGCCCCCAACGGTATCCAAACAAGGTGAAACTTAAAATGACTATGAATCGCCGAGATGTATTGAGATCTTTGTTCGCGGCAGGGGCAATCCCTCTACAATTTCCAGGAGTTACTGTGGCAGACGATGACATTCCCAACATGATCGGGGCATACGGTCCTTGGGCAGCCAGCTTGGTCGGCGAGCAACCCGCTAAATTATCGTATCGCCGACCAGAGTATTCCGACGTTGGAGCGTGGAAGTCCAAAGCACTTGAGAAGGTACTGGATTGCTTGTTACAGCCCCCGTCTCGCTCGCTCTCGGACGTGCGGATTGAGTCGACGGAAGAATTCGAGGGAGTCGCGATCGAACGACTAAGTTGGCAATTGACGTATGGGCCGCGAACCAAAGCGGTATTCATGAAACCGAAAGTGCATCGAGGACAGCTGCCGGGAATTTTGGGTTTACACGATCACGGTGGGATCAAGTTTTTTGGACACGAAAAAATCACACGACGGGCGGTAGAAAGTCACGCTATTGTTCAAGCTCATCAACAGAGC
>JBEBHM010000601.1:0-5489 GCA_040080875.1 Pirellula sp. | reverse complement strand
GAATCGAACGATGGATTGGCTGTTGGCTTGTCAGCATGCCCGGAGGCATCCATTTACAGGTGCGAGCCCCGGAGGCTGGGGGTGGACCAATCTGAGCGGCGCGGTACCGGATGCCGACGACACCCCTGCAGCCTTGATCGCTCTCCGAAAGTGGTATGAGGCACAGATGCACTCGCCCGATCTGCCGGGCTTGCACGCCTCCGAGATCCTCGACATGCGAATCCAGCGGTCGGTAGATGCCGCCATGCTTGGAATCGAGTGGTTGCTAGGGCTGCAGAATCGAGATGGAGGATGGCCGACGTTTTGTCGAGGGTGGGGCGCATTGCCTTTCGATCGCAGCGGCAGCGACTTGACCGCACATGCGATGCGAGCGATTTTCTGTTGGCGAGAGTCGATTCAGTGTCCGCACCGATCGGGACGATGGCCAGTTTTGCGACGGGTCGATCGTGCAATCGAGCGAGGCTGGGCCTACTTAGAAAAGCATCAGCGACCCGACGGGAGTTGGTTGCCGTTGTGGTTTGGCAACCAAGATCGGCCTGACGAGGACAATCCGGTGTACGGAACTGGCCGGGTACTTTTGGGATTGGCAGAATGCAACCATCACCGTTCACTTGCTTTTCGCAAAGGAGTTCAGTTCCTTTTGTCGGAGCAAAATCCGGACGGGAGCTGGGGAGGTGGTGCAAACACCCGTTATCCGGGCACAATGTCTTGTACGGGCACAATATCGCAGGCAGGATCCAAACAGGGGACGATCGAGGAAACGTCTATTGCATTAGAAGGAATCATGGTTCAAAGTGACACAACAGACACATCAGACTCTATACTGAGGGGCCTGGATTGGTTGTGCAATGCAATCCAAGCCTCACACCATCACATCAGCCAGCCCATCGGATTTTATTTCGCTAGGCTCTGGTATTATGAAAAAATGTACCCACTAGTGTTTTCACTTAGTGCCCTCCATAAAGGACTCCAGTTTTGTCAACGGTAACTTCGCCAGCATCGACATCCGTCGAGGCCTCGGTCACGTCGGACAAGCCTGAAAAAAAGGCGAGACGCAAGACAAGTCATTTGAAGCTCGTACCGGAGTCGCTTGAGCTCCGGGAACAGCTTCGAGAACGATGCCGGGAGGTAGCTGCTCGGATGAACAAGGAGTTGCCGCCGACCAAGGACGAACTTGAGTTGATCGCTCGGCGATTGCTTGAGGAGAGCGGCATGGGAGAGGGGTACATCGGATGGGCGATGGTGATGATCAGCAGTGCCTTTTTTCAAGATTCGGTAGCAGCGACACCGCCGAGTCGTCGATTATTCTTATTGCCCCACTGTTTGAAGCATGCCGAAGGTTGCCCTGCCGACTACGACGAGTTCGGGATGGATTGTAAGAAGTGTGGTGCATGTAGCATTGCGGATTTTCGGACCAAAGCCGAGGAGATGGGTTACAAGGTCCTGGTCGCAGAGGGCTCGCCTGTCGTGCTCAAGATCATCGTGAGCGGGTATGTCGACTCGATCGTCGGCGTGGCTTGTTTGAATGTATTGGAAAAAGCCATCGACAAGATTCTGCTCGCTGGCATTCCTTGCATGGCGGTCCCGCTATTGTCGAGCGACTGTCGGAACACGAGTGTGGATGAGAGTTGGGTTCGCGAGATGATCATGGTGGAGAGACCTGTCTCCCAACAACAAACCCGATCGTATGTGCATCTCATGCGAGGGGCCAGCGATATGTTTTCGCAACCTCAATTGGACGTGCTGGTCGGTCGTCAGCGAAGCCATACGCAAATCGATATCGAATCGGAAAGTCCTTTAGAAGGAGTCGATCCGATCGCGGCAACCGAAGCGATTGCAACGAACTTCTTGGCACGTGGCGGCAAATACTCGCGGCCTTTCATCACCTTGGCTGCTTACGACGCCATGTTGGGTGGGAGTGCAACCGCAGCAGACGGAGACAAAGTCGTCGCGGAATTTAGCAAAGGCGTGAGATGTGCGGCCATGAGCATCGAGTGCTTTCACAAAGCGTCGCTTGTTCACGACGACATCGAGGATGGCGATGCGTTTCGTTATGGTGTTCCTGCCATGCATCAGCAATTTGGACTGGCGACGGCCATCAACGTAGGCGACTACATGATCGGTTTGGGATATCGGCTCATCGGCAGGGAAATAGAATCGATCGGGGCTGCGGCTGCCGCCGACATTTTGAATTGTTTGTCATCCGCCCATATGCGTTTGGCCGAGGGCCAGGGTGCCGAATTGCTCTGGCGGGACGGCAGCAACAAGAGACTTTCACCGCTCGATGCGCTGAAGATTTATGCGCTCAAGACGTCGCCCGCATTCGAAGCCGCCCTTTACACAGGTGTGCGTTTGGCAGGTGACGCGACTGAGTATTCCGAGCCAATTAAACTTTTTGCTCGAAACATGGGAGTTGCGTTTCAGATCATCAACGATTTGCACGATTGGCATGGCGACGATCACAACAAACTCGGTGCTGCTGGCGATGTTTTAGGGGGAAGACCGACCGTGTTGTTGGCGCTGGCCTTTCAGTCGTTAAACGAGCAGGATGCGGGCCAGTTACTTTCGATTCTGGGTACTTCGTCGGGCTTGTCGGAGTCGGATCGTATCGAGATGGCTAAACAACTGTTTGACAAGGCTCGTGTTTTTGAGCAAGCTGAGAAACTAATTGATAGGCACCGCGAACGCGCTTCGGAAATCGCGTCGAACATCGGTCCTGACGCCTTGAAGCGATTGTTCCACTATCTCGTCGACACGGTGCTGAGCGAAGCGGATTTAAAACAAACCCACGAGCATGCACCTGCTATCGTAACATACAACATTGGTTTGAAGCCTCCCGCGTCGCTGAGCATGCCCTAAGCATCCAGTGCAATTTCCCATTGAACCTTCATCCGATCGAATGCAGACACCAACCGGAGATGATTTAGAGCCCTATTGCGGACGTTGTGTGTCGGCAAGCGAATTGATTGCCATTTATTATCGACAACCTGAATTGTTGGGACAATTCGAACGAGTCGATCGTGCGGACGTGCCCGACGTCTATCGCAAGCTACTAGATCACACCAACCATATGACGGTGACCGTTGAATCGCATCATTCGGATCGCGTGGATGTGGAAGTGCTGCGATCTGATATTGCGGGAGATCACTACCGACGTGAAATCCTCCTGCGGACTCACCTTGGAAAAAGCGTGGTTCAATACGGAATCGTCCGATTGAACATGAAGTTCCTGTCGGAGAATCCGAGACGCGAAATCCTAGCGCAACAGAAGCCTTTGGGACGCGTGCTAATCGAACACGATGTTCTACGAGAAATTGAGTTGTTCGACTTATTGCGAGTTGAATGCGGTCCGGTCCTTGCAAAGTACTTTGATGTCGAGGAAGGGACGATTACATATGGCCGAACGGCATTGCTGCATTGTGATGATGAGCCTGCCATTGAATTGCTGGAAGTGGTTGCTCCGGAGTCCTAATTGAATCATGAGCTTTCCATACGATTCTCGGGTAGCAGTGGCGTCGCGGGTGGCATTAGGTCGTCGATCCGTACTGCAACGATCTGGACTCGGGTTTGCAGGACTTGGTTTGAGTTCCCTGTTCTGTGACGAAGGACTGTTGGCGGATGAGCCCTCGGGAATGCGAGACCATTTTCTTGGCCCAAGGCCACCGCATTTTCTTGGCAAGGCAAAGCGCGTGGTTCATTTCTTTCTGAACGGGGGGCCATCGCATGTGGATACGTTTGATCCAAAGCCAGCCTTGATGCGGTACGCTGGTCAACCTATCCCTACGAATTTGACAACCGAGAGAAAAACCGGTGCCGCGTTCCCTTCGCCCTTTCGGTTTCGCCGATATGGAGAGAGCGGCATCGAAGTGAGCGAGTTGTTTGAAAAGACGGCTCAGCACATCGACGACATCGCGGTGGTGCGTTCCGTATACGCACAAGTTCCCAATCATGAACCCTCCTTGATGCTCATGAACTGCGGTGACTCAGTTCAACCCCGACCCAGTGTCGGTTCGTGGGTATTGTATGGTCTGGGAGTTGAGAACCAAAACCTGCCGGGCTTTATTGCTATGTGCCCGAACGGTTATCCGATCAAGGACGCAGAGAATTGGCAATCAGGGTTCTTGCCCGGCGCATTGCAAGGGACTTTTATCGACCCGCAGCACCGAGATGTGGAACGATTGATCGAAAACATTCGCAGCCCTCATTCGTCGCTTGCAGCTCAACGTCGTCAATTGGACCTGTTGCAAATGCTCAACGCGTCCCATTTGCAATCGCGATTTGATTCGCGTTTGGAGGCGAGAATCCAGTCATTTGAACTTGCTTACCGCATGCAAGTCGACGCAGCTGAGGCATTTGATATTTCGGGAGAGAGCCAAGCCACGCTGGATATGTATGGCGGTGGAGTTCATGGTCGACAGACGCTCATCGCCAGGCGACTCATCGAACGCGGAGTACGTTACGTTCAGTTATGGCATGGTGCTGGCCAACCATGGGACAACCATAATGACATCGAAACCAATCATCGCAAACTTGCGGCTGAGATCGACGGACCGATTGCCGCTTTGTTGACGGACCTAAAACAGCGAGGGATGCTCGAGGATACACTGGTGTTGTGGGGAGGAGAGTTTGGACGTACGCCCACGGTCGAGCTGGGAGGGAACGGGAAACCCATCCTTGGCCGAGACCACAATCACTATGGCTTTACCGTTTGGATGGCGGGCGGAGGCATTCGAGGAGGGACCGTCTATGGCGCGACGGACGAGTTTGGATTCAAAGCGGTAGAGAATCCTGTGAGTGTGCACGATCTACATGCGACGATGCTGCATCTCTTGGGCTTCGACCATGAGAAGCTGACGTTCCGCTATGCCGGTCGCGATTTCCGATTGACTGACGTGCAT
The DNA here is from genome assembly GCA_040080875.1 of Pirellula sp. Taxonomy (GTDB): domain Bacteria; phylum Planctomycetota; class Planctomycetia; order Pirellulales; family Pirellulaceae; genus JBKCUI01. Next base: position 591 of record JBEBHM010000601.1, on the reverse strand, counting down.
GGCCAAGTCCTGCGCGAGATCGTAAGCTAGGCTGGGCAGCATTTGATCCAGGCCGGTGGCTGAACTGCAAGCAAACATCTGTGCCCCGGCGCAGCTATCAGTACTAGGCAATATAGGTCAATGAATTAACGCAATTGGCATAGACGGAGCACAGATGAAGAACGGCGCTCAGCTCTCCAATCCATCGACAAGCTCGAATGCGAGCTTGTCAGGCAGAACGATGTTTCGGACTAGATCTTGATGAGAGCTACAATGGCATGATAGTATGAGAGGATGAGCACAATTACAGAAATTGAAAATGCTATCGAAAAACTTCCTCCACAACAGTTGGATGAACTTGCGTTTTGGCTGGACGAATTTCGCAAGATGCGAGCGACTAGCGTGTCAGTGGAGAGTTGGCTGCAACGCGCCCGTGGTGCTGCTCGACCTGGATCAACAACGTCGAACGTGATGACCCTTACTCGGGGTGAGGAATGATGCTGTTTGATACCAACGTTCTGTTGGATATCGCCACCGCCGACCCGATTTGGCTTGCTTGGTCAGAAAAGCAGTTGCGACTTGCTGCCGCTCAGACACGAGTACTTATCAATC
>JBEBHM010000600.1:0-5491 GCA_040080875.1 Pirellula sp. | reverse complement strand
ACCTTGGGTCGATTGGAATCGAAGGTAACAATTTGGTCACCAGTGCGTACGGACTCAAATACAAGCCCAACCGGCATCTGGAGTCTGGTGTTGCATGGGAAATTCCTCTGACGGAGCGCAAAGGAATTCTCGATAATCGCCTCACCGCTGATTTGATAGTTCGTTTCTAATACGTGTACGTGAGTTGCGCTAATCATCAAACGACTCACTGCACACGTTGGACATTGACTTGTGCGAATGGAGGCTTCGATAAACCGAGTCATTATCGATGCCCTCAGCGTGGATCGAGTGTGATCGCGGTTTTTAGATAGTTTACGCAGCCATCCAAAGTTGCCAACAATCCATAGTCCCGTTCAGGAATGTCCACGTGCAAATCTTCGTGCAAGCCAATGACGAAATTTAAGAAGTCCATGGAATCGATATCCAGTTGATCTCGAATGCGACCTCGCGAATCGAGTTTGGACATGTCAGCCTCTGGAGCAATATTCCCCAAAACGTTCAAGATGCGATCGCGGATTTCGGCTTCGGTCATAGTTTTTCCGGCTCCTGTAGCAAGCGATCTAGCACGCTCAAAAAAACTCCGCCGCGATGACCATCGGTGGCGCGATGATCGCCCGCCAACGAGGCTGTTATCAGCGGTCTAGGGACGACCTGTCCGTCCACACACCAGGGTCGCTCAACGATCTTCCCAAAGCCAACTAGCGCCACTTGGGGCGGATAGATGACTCCGAATACCGACTCGACTCCTTGTTCGCCAAGGTTGGTCACGGTGATTGTTTGGTTAGTCAATTCCGAGGAGCGAAGTTTTCCTGTGCGTGCGCGCTGGACCAGATCTCTCAAACCCAACATTAAGTCGTCTATCGACCTGCGATCGGCGTCGAGCAGCGCAGGAGCCACAAGCCCGCCACCACGCAATGAAATCGCAACCCCGAGATGAACCGATGTCTGCGGCTGTAAGTGATCGTCCTGCCAATAGGCGTTCAGCTCAGGTACCTCGCGCAAGGCAGTCGCGGTGGCCTTCAATAGCAACACGCTATACAGCAGTCTGTCTGTGACTTTGCGCTGATTGTTCTGCTGCGTGAGCCAATCCAAAGTTTTCTTGAGATCGATCGTAGTGCTTAGGTAATAGTGAGGTATATCGCGATTGGAGCGAGCCATTGCGACTGCAATCGCGGAACGCATCCGCGCCAGCCGATCCACCGAGTCCGCGACTACGGGTGCTGGTGGAGTAACAACGCCTGAGGTCTCAACGGGCGTTGCATGCTGTTTGGCACGCTCAATGTCTTCGCGGGTGATTGCCCCGTCAGTTCCGCTCCCAACCACTGTGTTGATATCAACCCCCAATTCGTTGGCCATTCGCCGCGCGGATGGGGAAACGCGAATGCGAGTTCCTTCGATGTTAACAGGCGGCGGAGATGTTGTCGTCGTGGATTCTTGTAAGACCGGCGCGGCAACGGCTGCCTGCGAAGACACGGTGGCTTTTGTTGGACTCTCGATAGGCTCGGGAACTACTACCGGCGAATTCACGTCGTGCGATTCTTCGGCCGCTCGAATGTGCGCAAGGACCTCACCAACAGGTACGCAGTCACCTAGCTGAGCCACAAACGAGTCCAAAATGCCTTCTGTGAATGATTCGACGTCGATGACACCTTTGTCCGTATCGACTTCGGCCAAGATGTCTCCGCGATGAATCACATCTCCGGGCTTCTTGCGCCAGGCAACCAGCCTGCCTTCGGTCATATCCGCGCCAAGTTTTGGCATTAAGAAGTCACTCATGTTTGGCCATCATCTCCTGTATGGTGGCAACGATTCGGGGTGTCTGAGGAAGCGCGGCATCTTCGAGATGACCTGCGTACGGAAGAGGTACCTCGGCAGTGCAAACGCGAGCCACCGGCGCATCGAGCTCATAGAATGCACCCTCCATGATCCCTGCACTGATTTCAGCGGCCAGACTGCAAGTTCGCCAACCTTCATCGACGATCACCGCCCGATGCGTCTTGCTTACTGACCTAAGAATCGTTGGCATATCCAAAGGTCGGAGCGAACGCAGATCAATAACCTCCGCTTCGACTCCATCGGCTGCCACTTGCTCCGCCGCAGCGAGTGTTTTGGGAAGCGATCCACCATAGGTGATCAAGGTGACGTCCTTGCCATCGCGTCGCACCGCTGCCTGATCCATGTTAAAACCGTCTCCCAGCGTGTCCACTTCCCCTTCCGTTGGTAACAACATGGCATGCTCAAAAAGGATGACGGGGTTTGGATCGCGTAGGGCTGCACTCAGCATGAATCTCGCATCCGTCACGGTACTAGGCGCGAGTACTTTGAGTCCAGGTACGTGTGCATACCAGACTTCCCAGCTATGGGAATGCTGTGCGGCCAGTCGCCGACCGCCGCCGGTGGTCATGCGAATGACGATTGGAACCGAGAACTGCCCGCCCGACATATCGCGAAGTGTGGCTGCCGTGTTCACGATTTGGTCCATGGCCAACAAGCTGAAATTTACGGTCATGATCTCAACGATGGGACGCATGCCGTTGAGGCATGCCCCGATGCCTGCTCCAACAAAGGTGGATTCGGACAGGGGCGTATCGCGAATTCTCTCAGGTCCAAACTCCTCGAGCAGCCCACGGCTGCACGCAAAAGCGCCTCCGTAGCGTCCAACATCTTCCCCCATGAGAAAGACTCGGGGGTCACCTTGAAGAGCCTCGCGCAGTGCAAGACGAATCGCTTCACGATAAGTAATTTTGGTCATGGTGTTACCGGAGCGTATACGTGCTTTAATAGATCTTGAACTGGTTCCCAGGGGCCGTTCTCCGCGAACTCAACAGCCTCTTGCACCTGAGCTGCGATGTCCGATTCTACCGCAGCGAGATCAGCGTCGGTTAACCAACCTCGATCCGCGATTCGCTGTTGCCAGCAACGAATCGGGTCTCGTTGCTTCCAATTTTCTACTTCTTCTTTGCTACGATACAATTCGGCATCGTACATCGAATGCGCACGGAAGCGATAGGTTTGCGCTTCGAGGAAGAATGGACGACCGGAACGTGCGTGATCGACCGCCTGGGCCATGGCGGCTTGAACTGCCAGCACGTCCATGCCATCGACGACGGCGGCTTCGATACCGTAGCCAGTTGCCTTGGTGTGAATATCGATGCGAGATTGATGTCGCTCCAACGCAGTGCCCATCGCGTAGAGATTATTCTCGACAAGAAAAACGACCGGAAGCTTCCATAGCGCCGCAAGATTCAGCGACTCATGAAACTCGCCTTCGGCCACGGCTCCATCTCCAAAGAAACAGACCGTCACGACGGGTCGGCTTTGCATTTTGTCTGCTAGAGCTAATCCGACGGCGAGAGGCAACCCGCCACCCACGATGGCATTGCCGCCATAAAATCGACGTGTCGCATCGAATATATGCATCGAGCCACCTCGACCACGGCTGCATCCGTTGGCTTTGCCGTACATCTCCGCCATCACGGGTCCCGCAGGGATTCCGCGAGCCAGTGCGTGACCATGTTCTCGATAGGTACTGACGATAGCATCGGTGGGTTGGATCGAGTGCATGGCACCCACCGCAATCGCTTCCTCCCCAATGTAAAGATGAAGAAACCCCCAAATCTTGCCGCCGCTGTAGAGCTCGGCGCATTTTTCCTCAAAACGACGGATGAGTAGCATCGCACTTAAGATTTCCAGCGATCTAGTACGGTCTAGGTCTTGAAGAGCTATTGGGTTTATCGAATTCATCATGGATCCGTTACCAAAAAACTAAGGTGTGAAGAGTTGCGATGTTTCATATTGCGGTTATGTTCCTTCGAGCGTGGAGGTATCTCCCTCGGGCAATCCAAGCTCGCGGGCTTTCAACAATCGTCTGAGAACTTTGCCGCTGCGAGTCTTTGGAAGCGAGGCAATAAAGGCAATCTCTTTGGGGGAAACAACGGCACCCAGTCGCTGACGACAAAAAGCGAACAGTTCACGCATCAGAGCCGGGTCACCAACTCGATCGGGTTTGAGAACTACAAAGGCTTTGATGATCTCCATCGCCGTTGGGTCTGGTTTGCCAATCACCCCTGCTTCTGCCACCGCAGGATGCTCCATCAATACGCTTTCCACTTCAAAGGGACCGATCAAGTGTCCTGATGTCTTGATCACGTCGTCCTTGCGACCCACGAACCAGTAGTATCCGTCCGCATCCCGTTTTGCCAAATCGCCCGTCAAATACAGATCGTTCGCAAAGCACTTGCGATAGCGCTCGGGTTCGTTCCAGTAACCTCGGAACATCGATGGCCAACCTAGCCGAAGGGCCAGTTCGCCTTGCACGTTGGGTTCCTTGATCTCGACAACACTTCCATCCTCGCGAGTCTCTACCAACGCGACTTCGATACCCGGCAATGGTCGACCCATGGAACCAGGTCGGACTTCCATGCTCGCGAAGTTGGCGATCATGATCCCGCCGGTTTCCGTTTGCCACCAATTGTCATGAAAGGGCAATCCGAATGCGTCCAATCCCCAGACGACACCCTCCGGATTCAATGGTTCGCCAACGCTTGCCGCAAAACGCACTGATGTCAAATCGTATTCCCGAGCCAGCTCCGCTCCGCTGCGCATCAATGTTCTGATTGCCGTTGGTGCTGTATACCAGACTGTCACTTTCTGCTGTTGGAGGATTTCATACCAACGCCGCGCGTCGAAATCCGCTTCATCAACGATGCTGGTTACTCCATTGGTCAGCGGCGCGATGATCCCGTACGAAGTACCAGTCACCCAACCTGGATCGGCGGTACACCAGAAAATATCCTCCGCGTGCAGGTCAAGTGCCAATCGCCCCGTCGTATGGTGCGCGACCACGGCGTCATGAACATGAATTGCACCTTTGGGGGTCCCGGTTGTACCACTTGTGAAGTGCAAAAGAGCGGGGTCTTCCGGCTCGGTGTGTTGGATCTCGTACTGCTCGCTAGCCTCTTCGATCAACCTCCGCAAATTATAGACTCCTTGCCCAGACACAGCCCGGCTTGAATCGGTGACAACCAATACGATTTCCAGTTCGGGTAATGCTTGCCTTTGCGGTGCAATCTTCTTCTCATACAAGTCCATGGTTGTCACCAGGACGCGCCCCTGGCCAATGCGCAGACGGGATTTGATGGGCTCGGGACCAAATGCAGAAAACATTGGACAGAAGACACATCGATGTTTGAGGCTTCCCATCGCGGCGATGTATAGTTCGGGGATTCGTCCCATCAGTCCATAAACGCGATCACCGGACCGAACACCAAGCTTCTGTAAAACGTTAGCAAATCGGTTGGTCGCAATGCGCAGGCGGTCGAACGAAAAGTCTTCGATTTCACCATTTTTACCGAGCCAACGAATAGCAATTTTGTTTTTCAAAGGTCCCAACGCATGTCGGTCAATCGCTTCGTGGGCAATGTTGAGCCCACCTGTTGGCAATCCGGTGAGCTCCTTTCTTGCCGCTTCCCAAGAGAACCCTGTGCATGTT
>JBEBHM010000599.1:0-5492 GCA_040080875.1 Pirellula sp. | reverse complement strand
GCGTCCTTCGTCGCATCGATGCCCAACTGAATCAAGCGTGCTTTCGCATCCAACGCTACATCAAGCCACTCGGCCATGGCGACCACCATCGGTTCGCCATGCTTGTCAATCATGAAAGGATGTTCAGCATAAGCCGAGATTCCACAGCGTACTGCGGCTGCTGCCGAGAGGGCGCTTCTACCCACAGGTGTTTGCGCCCCCATTCCAACAACGTAAATCGAATCATCCTGGAGTTCCAATCGGCTCATGCGACCAATGTCTCCCGTTCTTTTTTTTCAAAGACAACGGTGCGCTTGAGCGTATACAAAGTATGGTGACATGGAAGCGCCGAATGCCAGACCATGATCAATCGTTGGTGATCCGGTTCTATGAGTACACAATGCAAGTCGCTACGATGATTCGTAATGCCGCCGTCAATCGACGTTCGAAAACCGAACGTTATCTTTGGCAGGTTAAACGCGACATAACCATTGGGCGTCAAGTTCACCAGCGCGACCTTTTCGCCCCCCCGAAGAAATCCAGCCACTCGTTGATCTTCCGGCGCCGAGTAAAAAAACTCGTCGCGAAAATCGTCTGGCAATAAAGGCTGCCGCTCTCGCTGCCACTTGTCATCGTAAGTTCCAGCCAGCAATCTTCGCGAGGACCAGGCACTGGAAATTGCACCGAAGCCGGCTGGCGGTTTGTTCGGACTCGGAGCGTCGGCACGAGTCCCTGGATAACGAATATTTGGAAGGGGTGCTCCATCCGATGTGTCGATTCCAACACCGATCGGATTGCTATCCGAGAACGCATAGAGGGACTTGGGCGTATTCTCTTTCACAGGTCCGCCAAACGATCGCTCGTACGTGATAGGCATGGAAGACAAAGGTTGGGGCTCGCCTGGAACACTTACTCCCAGCGTTCGTTGCCATTTTCGTTCACCACTGACGAGCAAAGTTTTTTTGAGGTCACCTACTTGAAAACCGACCTCGATCTCGTTGCGTTCTCTCCCTGGTGGGGCATACGCTTTGGCATTGAGCAGCACGTCGGTTCCAAGTTTGGTACGTGGCAAGTCGGAATCGCAACGGAGCGACGACTTTCCTGGTTTACCAAGATATTGTGGAGCTTGAACCACTGGCTCTTGCTTGTCGGCAATCGCAAGCTGACCATCGGGCTGGATCTTAAAGCTGGCTCGAACCGCAACTAGCCAAATCTCGGATCCATCTCGATCGCGAACAAAAGTCCGCTCGGCCGCAAAAGGTGTTTGATTGTCGATGGCCCACATGCGATTCCGAAATCCTAGTTGATTTGGACGTTGCCGCCCCGAATACGATTGGTTTGCGATGCGCGACTCGCGACGTTGGTTCCGCGAATGGCAACCGTACCATCCGACTTGAGATTGATACTCGCCTTACCACACTTAATTGTTATTTGATCGTCATCCGAGATCACCGTTCCATTTGGAAGACTAAGATTCTTTGCCACATCACATGACAAAACACCTAAAACCAAAGGTCGATCACATTGGTTTTGATCAAAAGCTGCGCACACAAGCTTGCCTACTTCGATTTCGTCGACGCTACCGACAATCGCAATGGCTCTGAAGCAATGACTCGTGCCTTCGTACTCAAACGTCAATAGTGGGAGCCCCCGCTCAACACCGATGACCTTGCAAATAGCCAGGCCGCGGATCGTTACGGACGCTTCCTTTCGTTCGTGCTTTCGCTCGGTCTCGGTGCGTGTGATTGCATCCTCTGTAAGCGATCGAACTTGATCTTCCGAAACGATTGTTTCATGCTCCAGCATCAATTCTCTCCAATCTTCGCGCCTTTGAGGACCATATCACCCGATGCTTTCGCTGTGATTTTGCCCGATCCTTTGACGACAATGTCCTTGCCTTGGATCAAAATCGAACCATCTTTTTTCATCACGATCTTGCTATCACCGCAGATCAACGAAATCTCTTCGCCTGCCGTTACGGTCTTCTTCTTGCTAATAGCCTCGGAACTAGATCCTCCTACCTGTTCCGAACTATTAGAACCAACGGTGGAAATCATGGCTGCCCCCACAGTAATGGCATAGGCTGCACCGACGGTTAACGCTTTTGCTGCACCCACCGTTTCTGTCGAAGATGCTCCGACGGTTTCTGTTTTCATGGCGCCGATCGTCGTCGACTGGTTGGCACCGATTTGAACGGTTTGGTTGGCGCCAACCGTCTCCGTGTGGTTGACTCCGATAGTCACCGTCTTGTTGACACCTACATCGAGCGTCTGATTTTTTCCGATGGTCATTTTCTCATCAACATCGACCTGCTTGGTTCGATTGTTGTGAATCGTATGCGTTTCGTCATGCTCGATCACCGTGTCCAAATTGTACTGTCCATGGATGCGGATTTGTTCTTTGCCTGGAGTGTCATCCATGGAGAGTTCGTTGTACCCGCTCCCCTTGTATGTCTTGGTCTTCATTCCAGACCGAGTCTTCTCGCCGGGCAGCCCAAACGGGGGCATCGATTGAGCGTTGTACAAACGACCCGTGATGACGGGGCGATCTGGATCGCCCTCGACAAACGACACGAGCACTTCTTCTCCTATGCGAGGGATATCGATTCCACCAAACCCGGGGCCGGCATGCACTTGGGATACCCGCACCCAGCAACACGTATTCTCATCCCGCTTTCCCTCTCGATCCCAATGAAACTGAACCTTGACGCGGCCGTGCTCGTCGGTATAGATCTCTTCTCCTGCTGGGCCAACCACAAAGGCGGTTTGAACACTAGTGATGTTTGGGTGCGGCGTCGATCGTGCCGGTCGAAACTGGCTCTCGTTCGGAATGCAAGTGAATTGGTTCGTGTACGATTGGCCGCCTCCAGAACTCACCATGCGGCCCGGTTGCGCAGCCATATGGTTGACGCTGGTAATCAAATACGACTTGTTTGCTTCGTTCGGGCAGCTGTAGTGCGAGGCAAGCTTGAATACGTGCCCTGGCGCAAGCGTAACGCAAGTGCTCGTTCCGAGGACGCGACTAAATCGAACTTCTTCTTCTTCCATCCTACGCGTCGACTCCTCGCGTCCGTCCGGCTTTTTTACGTAGTCGTTCGTATTGTCGTAAACTTCGTATCCCGCATTGTTCTTAAGTGGAATCAGAGCATGCTTAGACGCATTGACCTTCAAGCTGGTCGACGGATTGAGAAAATCGTAGTCGAGTTGTTCCCATTTGCCGGAAATAAAATCGTAGGAATGATCCCATGAGCTGATGCACCCCAAATCATTTTTTTGCCCAAGCGTTCCAGAGTCGGCAGGATAATCGATTTCAGATTCTTCACAAATCGGATACGTCGGCTTGTCGGACAGCACCAGCGTGTGCTTGGTCTTTTCATGCTTGAAATAGAAATAGACACCGTATTGCTCAAGAAGTCTGGACAGGAAATTGAAATCAGTCTCTCGATACTGAATACAGTGTTCGACCTTGCGGCTCTTTAGGATGGCTGCCGCTTTTGCGTCGTGCCATGTCTCCACATGCCCGTAGCTCTTGACCCGCTCAAGGACCTTGTCAAAGACCTCTTGGATGGTCTTTTCTTTTTTCTCGGGCAAATAAACAAAGCAACGCGCAGCCTTGCTCAAAAACCAAAACCAGGGGACCAATCGCACCCGGTATGCCCGAGCGGGCAAAACCGACTTGTCTTTGGCATACAGAGCGTCGCCCGCCAGGAGCTGGCTGATGTAGCCATGAATATACCGCTCAGGCAACTCTCCTCGGTCAATTCGAACCGCCAACGGCTTGCCGATCACGTCCTCCGGTTTGATGTTCTCATTGGGGCAATCGATCGTAAGGCTGTATTCGAAGGGACGCGACATCTCCTCATGGCCTGTCAAAGACACAAGAATCGCTTTGTCGCCAAAGAGATTGGAGGGTTCAAGTTCCAAAAATCGTTTATTCATCGGTTTGGCAAGTTAGCTAGAGACTGCTGCCAGAATAGTATCCACTCGGTTGTCACTTTTCGATTGTCGTTCATTTCGAAACATTGTTGCATAGAATCTTGGAAAGCTTGATGGATTAATTGTGGCTATTAATTTTTTGTCAACGCATCCACGACGCCGCCGGTCCTTGGCGCCTGAATCTGAGTCCGCGTTAGGACCTGGACCCCCGGAATATTATGCAAATTCGGGATGAATACTTGAAGTTTATCAGCACCGCCAACATAAACGCCCCCCTGGCTCCCGACCGGTCCATAGTAAACCTTGGTGCCGGCAGGAATTTTCACCGCCAACACGACTTCGGCTGCAGAAGTACCCGTGTAGATTCCGTCGGCGTCAATCCACAGATGTTTCAGCGCATTGTCGATGCGCGCGATCGCACCGCTGGCGGGAGGTTCGGGCGCGAACCATCGCCCAATCCACTCAGGTGTTTTCGATACTTGCGAAGTCCCGGTTTCCGTTATAGTGACAATTGTCCCCTGAGCAGGCTGTGCACGATACAGCACCGTCGCTTGCTCAAGAATCACTTCATTGTATTTGCCTCCAATGAAGTTTCCTGCTGGCGATCCCCTCAATTTTGCCAATTCGTCAGGCGTTGCACGGGTTAGTGCGCCGGCGCTTGTGTTGGCCGGAGCGAGAGGGCCAGGATTGTTCACCATGTCGTATTGGTAAGTCCGCGTATTAGGCGGCCTAAATTTAGCCACCATTTCAGGTGTCTTAACCCATCCTCTCGATTCTCCCACCCGTCGATAATTCCGCAGCAACCAGTCCTTGAGCATAGGGGCTTTGCGAAACATAAACGAGTTGTTCAATTTCTCGATCGCCGAACCAACCCTGGCTTCGCTCGCTGCCTTCGTTAGGTAGAGCACAAACGCTTGCAGTACAATTCGGAAGAAAATGCCAACTCCTTCTGCAAACTGCCCCGCCGCGAGCTCAATACTGTCACGGTCACCACATGAATTCCACGCAATTCGAATTCCGTTCTTAAAAGCATCAAACACCTCACCTATCTTCTCCATGATGTAGACAGCCAGGAATCCTATCCCAAGATAGTTCAGGAGAACCAACCCTATTTCGAAACCTATCGCCGCACCAGGTCCCGCTCCAACACCTCCAAAAAATGCACCGATGGCGCCACCGGCAAGCGTTGTGGCGAGCAAACCACCGAGTGCCAACAAAAGTCCAGGAACTAGTCCGGATATCAATATCTGAAATTCGTCTCCAGTGTGACGTCGAATCGCTGGTCCTGATAAATCTCCGGCTTGCGAAACTGCCTGTTGAACGTTTCGAATACGATCGAGGAGACCGGGATCATTCACCGCACAAATGGAACCTGGCGGCTCGCTCCGCTTGCGAACGAGAGTTCCCAGATCACTGGACATTCTATTCTCTTGGGAGTCGACTGGCCCAGGAATGCGCGACGGCATAACAACGCTCTCTCAAACTGTTTGAATCAAACCAGCATCTCTTTGAAATTCGAGCCTAGTGCTCTGTCCAGATTAAAATTTGGGGTTGGACGTAGTGGATCTTGTTAAAGAT